>JAUWZC010000298.1 GCA_030615565.1 Desulfobacteraceae bacterium
GCCTGGTTTTATCGTTGGTCCAGAGGAGGATAAAATGGGTCAGAGGGCATCAGATTGCACAAGCCTTATATTTGAAGACTGTAGGGTCCCTGCTGAGAATCTACTGGGTGAAGAAGGACAGGGATTTATTATTGCTATGACCGCTCTGGACGAAGGAAGAATAGGTGTAGCTTCCATATCTATGGGACTTGCTCAGGCATGTCTGGATGCAGCCGTAAGTTATGCAAAAGAGAGAGTGCAATTTGGCAGCCCTATATCAAAATTTCAAGGAATTCGCTGGATGATAGCCGATATGGCAGTCCAGATAGAGTCATCAAGGCTCCTCACATTTAATGCTGCGGCTATGAAAGACAGAGGAGAAAGATTTACAGGAGATGCATCTATGGCAAAACTATTTGCATCTGAAACAGCCAACAGAGTTTCATATCAAGCACTTCAGATCCATGGGGGTTATGGATATAGCAAGGAATATCCGGTAGAGAGATATTACCGGGATGCCAGGGTTTTAACTATCTATGAAGGAACCTCAGAGGTGCAAAGGATTGTAATAGCCAATAATATAATTGGATCTTAGGCTTATACCTTGACTCTTCTTCTTTTAGCCTAAAAATATTCCCCTCCCCTTTTAATGTTTATAAAAATTTATCTGCCTTTTATCACTACTCTATTATCCGGTATTTGGGCCCGTGCTCTACCACACTCGATCCGAATACCCCCTTTATCCCAGAATTTACGCTAAGGACTGGGAGTAACCTGTTCACAAAAGTGGATGTTTATCCCACAAGTTGCTTTAGAACCAACGATGTCCTCTTTTATTTTTACTGCCTTTCTCAATCTTTTACTGCTCAGCCTTGCTACTCTCTCTTTAACCGCCCCAATAATTATGCCCATGCCTTCAATAAAATATTCCAACCAATTGGTTAGATCTAATGTGTCTTGATCAACACCTTGTAATGCCCTGTAATATGCCTGCCTATCAGAATCATAGTAATCATCAAGATAAAAGAACTGTTTAGTGTCAAAGTCTCGAAGATAGAGAATCAGGGTGGCCAAGGACCTGGCATTTCTACCGTAGTAAATATATATTGAAAATTTTTTTTCATTAGAATTTTATCTGCCCTGCAAATTAGTTTATTGACATTTTAAACCTAATCTCATTGCATAAACCAAAAAATCGTGCTAAGAAAATTTTTCTGAGTTGTATTGGCTAAGAAGGGGAAAATAATAATTTAATGACTGATAAAAATAAAAAACTGAACTGTTCTGTTTTTTCTCCCAGATGGTGGACCTTATTTGCTATCATTATTATCATACCTTGCCTACCCTTTACCATTGCCGTCGCAAAAGAAAGGATAAGAAAACCTGCGGTTGCTGGCTATTTCTACCCAAATGATAAAGAAGAACTAACAAAAACAGTTGATGATTTCATTTCAAATGTCAAACAGAAGCAAATCAGGGGTAAAATCTTAGGCCTTATGTCCCCTCATGCTGGATATGTGTTCTCTGGTCATGTAGCTGCTTATTCTTACATGCAAATCAAGGATAAGAATTATGATACGATAATAATCCTTGGTCCAAGCCATCACGTTTATCTTAAAGGAGCATCAGTGGGTAACTGGGATGCCTATGCAACCCCTCTGGGAAAGGTTAATGTAAACAAGGAAATAGTTAATATCCTTTTAAGCATAGGGGGTCCCTTTAATTTTGTTGAGCAGGCCCATATAAGGGAACATTCTGTAGAGACACAGATCCCCTTTTTACAAAGGGTTTTAAAAAATTTCGATATTGTCCCCATTGTAATTGGTATCCCTTCCCTGAGTTACTGTGAAAAAATCAGTAAGGCCCTTGTAAAGACAGTGGAAAAAAGAAATGTTCTTTTTGTGGCCTCCTCTGACATGTCCCATTTTCCAAACTATGTTAATGCAAACAAGGTTGATCGAAAAACCCTTTCTCTAATGGAGAAATTTGACCCAGAGCTGGTATTCAATTCAGAGAAAGAAGTCCTTAAAGAAGGAATACCGAACCTTTCTACTTCACTCTGTGGATTGAGTTCAGTGGTAACATTAATGATGACAGTGAAAGAACTTGGAGGAAATGCGATAAAGATTCTTCATTATGCAAATAGCGGTGATGTATCTATTCATGGCCGTAGAGAAACCCGAAGAGTGGTTGGATATGGGGCTGTGGCCTTTTATAAAAAATGAAAGAGAGGAAAAGAACTATGAACCCAATTGCCCAAGAACTAAATAAAATTATCAAAGAAGCTAATCCCAATATATATGATATGCTATCAACAAAAGGAAAAAATCTTTACTTTCCTAAAGGGATCCTCTCTCAAGGTGCTGAGGCCAAGGAAAAGGCATCTAAGTATAATGCTACAATAGGTATCGCAACAGAAAACGGTGTGCCTATGTATCTTCCTTCGATTATGTCATA
>JAUWZC010000022.1 GCA_030615565.1 Desulfobacteraceae bacterium
AGTCAAAAATTGGACGGCAAAGTAAAAAGTTCCAAATGCAAGGCTTGCGAATCTTGAGGAATGAGGCGTACTTACCAGTACACCGCAATGACGAAAGATGAAGCGTAACGCAGCAGTTGGACTTTTTACGAAGCCGTCAATCTTCAATCAACCAGGGTTCTAGCTAGTGTCAGACAAATAATAGTAGTAGCTCCTGATTTTTTCAGGGTCCTTGAGCATTCATTCAATGTGTATCCTGTTGTAAAGACATCATCGACCAATATTATCTTTTTATTCTTGATAATCAGAGGATATATAATGGAAAAGGCATCTTTAACATTTTTTTTCCTTTCTTCTTTCTTCAGACCTGTCTGGGCTCGTGTATTTCTTTTTCTGATCAGGGATAGATAATCTAACGGAGTTCCAAGATCTGAGGACAATACCCTGGCCAGCAGAAGACTCTGGTTGAAGCCCCTCTCTCTGAGTCTACACCTGTGGAGTGGTACAGGTACAATTAAGAAATCCTTTGGATTGGGTATCCATTCTCTGGCAAAGTTCGATAGCAGCTCACCAAGAGAGGAGGTCAGGTGAGTTTCAGAGTTATATTTGAATCTTTGTATGGATTCCATAAGTGGGCCTGAGTATAGATAAGGGGATCGGAGGAAATCATACCAAGGCTTTTTGCGTAAACAATTTTCACAGAGATGATCTTGCCCTATTGAGGTTAGGAAAGGGTGGCCACAGATAGTACATATTGGATGGGTTATAGGAGTTAGGCCAGCTAAACAATTATTACATAAATAATATGAGGAGGGAGGCCTTTCATCAGCAGATAAAAATCGACTGCAGATATGGCAGCGTGGAGGATAGACGATGTCAATTAACTGGGAAAGGAATTTCATTAATGTGTTATCTCGGCATTTTTATAACTTATTGAAATTACAAGTCTTTTGGGAACAGCCAGTTTCTTCCATCCATATGGGATGATGGAGGGCCAATATTCCAATTGGGGCGAAGCCCCTAAATTCATTATAGCCTATTTTGTCTTTATTTAAATATAAAAAAGGCGACCAACTAAGGATTGGTCGCCTCAAGATTAAAAGCAGAGCTATTATTTATAAAAATTACATCATTCCACCCATTCCACCGCCGTAGCCACCTCCAGGAGGCATTGCTGGCATTTCTTTTTCTTCTCTTGGTTTTTCAGCTACCATAGCCTCGGTAGTTAACATAAGGGCAGCGACAGAAGCGGCATTCTGAAGGGCATATCGTGTAACTTTAGTTGGATCAATGATCCCAGCCTTGACCAGATCTTCATATTCACCTGTCTCAGCATTTAAACCAAAGGAACCCTTTTCATTTTTGACCCTCTCTACTACAACTGCTCCTTCCAGGCCAGCATTGTTTGCGATCTGACGTGTAGGTTCTTCCAGAGATCTATTGATTATATTTACTCCAAGTTGATCATCTCCCTCTAATTTTAACTTTGATAAGGTCGGAGCGCATCTGATAAAGGCAATACCGCCACCAGGAACAATTCCCTCTTCTACTGCGGCCCTGGTAGCATTGAGGGCATCCTCAACCCTTGCCTTCTTTTCCTTCATCTCTGTCTCTGTTGCAGCTCCGACATTAATAACGGCCACACCGCCAATCAACTTGGCCAGCCTTTCCTGCAATTTTTCTCTATCGTAGTCGGAGGTAGTATCATCTATTTGGGTCCTGATCTGTTTTACCCTTCCTTCTAGGTCACTCCTACTTCCGCCACCATCAATAATGGTTGTGTTATCTTTATCTATATTGATTGTTTTTGCTGTGCCAAGGTCATTAATGCTTACGTTCTCTAGTTTAAGGCCCAGATCTTCTGATATTACCCTGCCTCCTGTAAGAATACCAATATCCTCAAGCATGGCCTTACGCCTATCTCCAAAACCAGGTGCCTTAACAGCAGCTACCTTAAGTGTTCCTCTCAGTTTGTTAACCACCAGAGTGGCTAGGGCTTCACCTTCTACATCCTCAGCAATAATTATGAGAGGTTTTCCCATCTTGGCGATCTGTTCAAGCAGAGGAACCATATCTTTCATATTGCTGATCTTTTTTTCATGTAATAGTATATAAGGCTCTTCTAACGAGGCATCCATCTTTTCAGCATCTGTTACAAAGTAAGGTGAGAGATAACCTCTATCAAATTGCATTCCCTCAACAATCTCCAGGGTTGTCTCCATGCTTTTGGCCTCTTCAACGGTTATAACTCCTTCTTTGCCAACCTTGGCCATGGCCTCAGCAATAATATTCCCTATAGTCTGATCATTGTTTGCTGAGATTGTGCCCACCTGAGAAATTTCTTGCTGCTCCTTTGTTGGGTTGGACATCTTTTTCAGCTCATCTACCACAGTATCTACTGCCTTTTCGATACCCCTCTTGAGGGCCATAGGATTGGCACCTGCTGCGACAAGCTTTGAGCCCTCACGGTACATTGATTGGGCTAACAAGGTGGCTGTTGTTGTTCCATCGCCAGCTACATCCGATGTCTTAGAGGCGACCTCTTTGACCATCTGGGCGCCCATGTTTTCAAACTTGTCTTCGAGCTCAATCTCTTTAGCAACGGTGACACCGTCCTTGGTAACGGTTGGTGATCCCCAGGACTTATCTAAGATAACATTTCTTCCCTTTGGGCCAAGGGTTACCTTAACTGCCTCGGCCAGTGTATCTATGCCTTTCAATATTGATTCCCTGGCCTTGGAATCATACTGAATTTCCTTTGCTGCCATAATTAGATCCTCCTTGAGATTTTAAAAAAAATTAAAAATATTTATTTAACAATAGCAATAATATCTTCTTCTTTCATGATAAGATGTTCTTTACCATCTATTGTGATCTCAGTTCCTGCATATTTGGAAAATAGGACCTTATCACCTTCCTTAACCTCTAAAGGTACCTTTTTGGTTCCCTCTCCCTCACTCTTTCCACTTCCAACAGCAACAACTATCCCTTCTATCGGTTTTTCTTTGGCTGTATCAGGGATTATAATACCACCTTTGGTCTTTTCTTCCTCTTCAACTCTTTTTACAATTACCCGGTCATGCAATGGTTGAATTTTCATTACTCCCTCCTTATTTTTTCGTTTGGAATTACAGATATATGCAAAGAATAATGCCTAAAATAAAAATGTCAAGTCCTCCGGTTCAAAAAATATTTTCTAATGGATTAGTTTGAGAATTATTTAAAATTTCTTTTATTTTGGGGGTTAATTGTAAAAATAAAAGAGATTTCTTGACATGATCTCTGAACACAATTAAACTTATTTTTATTAACTACTGATAAATTTGATGTAAATAAACAGGAGGACGAATCATGCCTTTCTATGTTTGGGCTGGCAAGACCAAAAAAGGACGTTCTTTAAAAGGTGAACTGGAGGCCGCTGATGAAAGGATAGCAAGGATACAACTGAAGAAGAGGAATATTGAAGTTACCAAACTCAAACCAAAGCCTAAAGACCTTTTTGAAAATATCGCATTTATGCAGCCAAAGGTAACAAAAAAAGATATTGTTATCTTTACCAGGCAGTTCTCCACAATGATTGATGCTGGCCTTCCTCTTGTTCAGGGGTTAAACATTTTGGGGGAGCAGACAGAGAACAAGACGTTTAGGAATATGCTCAAACGGATAACCAAGGACGTGGAGGGTGGTTCAACCTTGGCAGATGCTCTAGGCAAACATCCCAAAGTGTTTGATTCCTTGTTTGTCAATTTAATTGCTGCAGGAGAGGTTGGGGGGATTCTTGATACGATTTTACAGCGCCTGGCAGCCTATATTGAAAAGGCAGAAAAGCTAAAATCTCAGATCAAAGGTGCTATGACCTACCCTATTGTTGTTGTAGGCATTGCTATTATTGTTATCGCCGTTATTATGATTTTTGTTATCCCTGTGTTTGAGGATATGTTTTCCAGTTTTGGAAAGGCACTGCCAGTACCGACCCAGATTGTGGTTGCCATGAGTGATTTTATTAAGGGAAACATACATTATATGATTGTGGGATTGATTGTCTTTGTGTTTCTATTTAGAAGATATGCAAGGACAAAATCAGGAAAAAGGAACATAGATAGTGTTTTGCTAAAGCTCCCAATTTTTGGTGAACTTATTAAGAAGGTGGCTGTTGCCAGATTTACAAGGACTCTTGGCACTATGGTCAGTAGTGGTGTACCTATCTTAGATGCCTTAGAGATAACAGCCAAGACAGCCGGGAATGTTATCGTGGAAGAGGTTATTTATGACGCAAGAAGTAGCATCGCTGAAGGGCAAACGATTGCCGAACCTCTTTCCGAGACAGATATATTTCCTGGCATGGTAACCCAAATGATTTCTGTTGGAGAGTCAACTGGTGCTTTGGACATCATGTTAGAAAAGATAGCGGATTTTTATGACGATGAGGTTGACGCTACAGTTTCTGCTATGACATCTATGCTGGAACCACTCTTAATGTTGTTTTTAGGCGGTTCAATTGGAGGTCTGGTTGTTGCCATGTATCTTCCTATCTTCCAGATGGCTGCAGCAATGGGCTGACTCAAACAATTATGGTCAAAACGGATCGAGACCTTGACCAAAAAGAGACCCTTTCCCGCCTTCAATTATTGATGTTTCTGAGGGTGGGATTTGTTTCCCTTCTCTTGGGGGTGGCGATTGTAATTCAGGTAAGGGAAACAAAGACCTATTTTGGTGAGATATTAAATGCGCACTACTTCCTTATTGCTTTAATCTATTTCCTCACATTTATTTATATAGTTGCACTTAAGTACATAAAAAATCTCTTCAAGTTTGCCTATCTTCAGCTTCTTATCGATACCATCTTCATAACAGCCATTATCTACACAACAGGCGGTATTGAAAGTATATTCTCCTTTCTTTATATATTGAACATAATCTCAGGGGGAACAATCCTTTATCGTCATGGAGGAATGATAATAGCCTCTTTTAGCAGTATTCTATATGGTGCATTTCTTGATTTAAGTTACTATGGATTGATTAACCCCATTGGTTACCGTTTTCCCTATGTCCAGGAGTACCAGAGTAGTGGAATTTTTTATATGATTCTTGTCAATGTAGCTGCCTTTTATTTGGTAGCCTTTTTGAGTAGTTTTCTATCAGAGCAGATTCGGAAGAGCAGGGCTGAACTCAAAGCCAAACAGAAAGACATAGCCGATTTGGAGATGCTCAAGGAAAATATTATTCAGAGTATTTCCTCGGGGCTTGTTACATTAGACGAGCATGGCAAGATCATTGTCTTTAATAGGGGAGCGGAAAGGATATTTAATATTGATTCCAGGGATGCTATCCAAAAGGATATTAGTGATATAATTCCTAATATAATGCCTTATCTTAAGGTTCATAATCCACATAAGTTCAGCCAACTCTCTTATAAAAGGAAGGAGGACCAGCAAATTGATCTTCTTTTAAATATTTCCCCTTTAAAAGAATATGATGGAAGCAAGAAAGGAGAAATACTTGTTTTTCAAGATACAACTCGCATTAGGGAGATGGAGCGAGAGGTCAAGAGAATGGAAGATCTGGCCATGCTTGGAGAATTAGCCGCTGGAATCGCCCACGAGATAAGGAACCCTTTAGCTTCAATAAGTGGCTCTATTCAGGTCTTAAATGATAGTTTATCAAAAGAAGAAGCCCATATTAACAAAAGGCTAATGGAGATTGTTTTAAGAGAAGTAAGCCGATTAAATAATCTTGTAAATGATTTTTTACAGTTTGCTAGGCCCCAAAGGACAGAAATTGAAGAATTTGATCTTAATCAATTGATTATGGATACCTTTTATATATTTCAAAATAGCCAGAAGTGGTCTCAGCATTTAGATGTGGAAACAAAAATTTTTGGCCCCTTAAAGATCAAGTCAGATCCACAACAGCTAAAACAGGTATTTTGGAATATTTTTCTGAATGCATCCGAGGCCATGCCCAAAGGCGGACTTATCTGTGTTAGCGCAGACAAAGAAAAAGATTTTCAGAGTTCAAGTGAATGTATAGAGTCAGTAAGGATAAAAATTGAGGATAACGGGCCAGGTTTAGACCCTAAAATAGCTAAAGATATATTTAACCCTTTTTCTACAACTAAAAAGGATGGATCTGGCCTAGGTTTGGCTATAGTTAGAAGGATTGTGGAGGGTCTTGGGGGTGAGGTTTCAGGCGAAAATCTCGCAGGTGGGGGGGCGACTATAACCATCCTTTTGCCTCTATCAATTGAAACTGGAAACTTGAAACTAGATAAACAAAGAAGGTAAGTGTTCAGCCCCCGGCGGTCGGCATTCAGCTAAAACACGGTTCTGTCCTACTTTTGTCTATTCCTGAGACATTTAGCCATATTCTGGTCGGGAATGGACTTTTACCAGCCTGAGGCTGGTTTACCTTACGGGTTTTAAGAAGCAAAAGCTGACGGCTGAACGCTTACTAAAGAAGTTTATCTATTCTAATAATTTTAAAATTTTTCCCAAGTTTCGAGTCCCGCCTGCCGGATGGCGGGCAGGTTCCAGTTTCAACTTCCGGCTTGTCCGGGCAAGGTACTTTTACCCGCCAGAATTACGGCGGGTTAAACTTTAGGCACTTATAACCATGGCCCAGTCCCCTGGCCCAGACCTGGCATGCAAGAACTGAGTTTAATAGCTCTCACTTAGAATTATTAAAGCGGCATTAGCTTGTTACAATCGCGTCGCGCCAGGGCAGGCTGGCTTATCAGCTTACAATGCTGCTTCGAGCACGTATTGGCATATATACTTACTACGATGATTAGGGAGCATAGCGCCCCTGGCCCAGACCTGGTTTTCACAATATGCAAATATAGAAGTTGCTTGTATAACAATACAAGATTAAACTATATTCCAATAATGTCGCGCCAGGGCGGGCAGGGCAGGCTTTAGCTCACTTAAAAATGCATATATCACAACAAGCTTGGTTTTCTAAAATAATCCACCCAAGTAGATATCTAGGGGAGGAGATAAATTCTATCCAGAAAGAATCTTCAGCTGTCGAGGTTTCCTTTGCTTTAGCCTTTCCTGATGTTTACGAAATTGGAATGTCCCATCTGGGGTTAAAAATTTTATACAATATCTTAAACTCGGAGAACTGGCTTTTAGCAGAAAGGATCTTTGCTCCATGGGTAGATCTAGAATCCGAGTTTAAAAAGAGAAATATTCATCTTGCCTCACTTGAGTCAGGAAGGCCTCTATCTGAATTTGATATTGTTGGCTTTAGTTTACAGTATGAGCTCTGTTATACCAACATTCTGACTATGCTTGATCTTGCAGGCATACCCTTCTTAGCTAAAGAGAGGGGATCAATGGATCCCTTGGTTATCGCAGGTGGTCCTGCATGCTTTAATCCTGAGCCAGTAGCCACAATATTTGATGTCATTGTTATAGGTGATGGAGAGGAAGCAGCACTTTCGATTTGCCAAACCGTAAGGAAATGGAAGTTGGATGGGCAAAAGAGCAAGCCTGAGTTGTTAAAAGAGCTCTCAAAGGTTAGAGGCATCTACATCCCCTCTTTTTTTAAAGTGCATTACAATACAAAAGGAAAGATACACCATCTAGAACCCCTGACAGAAGGATATACAGGCGTTGAAAAGGCCATAGTTTCTGATCTTAATTGCTACCCTTTTCCCTCAAAGCAGATAGTCCCATTTACCGAGCTGGTTCATGATCGATTCACTATTGAGATTGCTAGGGGCTGTAGTAGGGGGTGTCGTTTTTGTCAGGCTGGAATGATATATAGGCCTGTTAGGGAACGGGATCCTTTTGAAATAGTGCGCATAGCTGAAAGAGGTTTAAATGAGACAGGATTTGAGGATCTATCTCTTCTCTCTTTAAGTTCAGGTGATTATAGTTGTGTCGTCCCTTTATTAAGGGAATTAATGGTAAGAGTGGCAGACAGACATGTTGCTATTAGTTTCTCTTCATTGAGGATTAATAGGGTCATTTTTTTATTATTGGAAGAGATAAAGAAAGTCAGGAAGACTGGTTTTACTGTTGCACCTGAAGCAGGCAGCCAGAGACTTAGAGATGTTATCAATAAGGGATTGACAGATGATCAGATCTTAGATGCAGCTAGGGGAATTTATGAGGGAGGCTGGAACCTGATCAAGCTTTATTTTATGATAGGTCTTCCTTACGAGGAAGATAGTGATCTTATTTCCATTGTTGAATTAAGTAAAAGGATTTCCAGATTAGGGCCTCAAGCAAGAAAGGGACATGTGTTAAATGTAAGTATTTCCTCCTTTGTTCCTAAGGCACATACACCTTTTGAGTGGTTGCCCCAGCTTGAACTTGAAGAAAGCAAACGAAGGATCAATCTTGTCAGGGAAAGATTGCAGAGTCATAGAGTGAAGGTCAAATGGAACAAACCAGAAGCGAGTTGGCTGGAGGGAATTTTTTCAAGAGGTGATAGGAGATTAACCAAGGTATTAGTTGAGGCCTGGCAACAGGGTGCCCGTTTTGACAGTTGGAGTGAATACTTTAACATGGATATCTGGAAAGAGGCCTTTAAAAAGCACAGAGTTGATCCAGATTTTTACCTTCTTCGAGAAAGGGATCATGATGAGATTTTGCCATGGGAACATATCAACTCAGGTATATCTAAGGAGTTCTTACTGAGGGAGTGGCAAAAGGCTATAATGCGTGAAAAAACACCTGATTGCAGGGAATATTGTTCGGACTGTGGTGTCTGTAATGAGTCTAAAATCTCACCAGTTTTATTTGATACCTGGCATCCCTTGAAAGAAAAAGTTAGCCTTAAATCAAAACAATCAAACGAACAAGTTAAAAGATATAGACTGTATTTTTCAAAACTTGAAAAAGCCCAATATCTTAGTCACTTAGAGCTTATCAGGTTGTTTATAAGGGCATTTAGAAGAGCCGGGATAGATTTAGTTTATTCTGGTGGTTATCATCCCATGCCAAAGGTTTCCTTTGCAGTGGCTCTCCCTGTGGGAGTGAAAAGCTTGGGTGAAATAATCGACGTTCAAGTTAAAAATATTCAAAACACATCTCTAATAATTAAGCAGCTTAACAAGGAATTGCCACCTGGCATCAGGGTTCTTTTTATGGAGGAAATAGCAATAAAGGAGCCTCCCCCCAGAATTAAAGAAAGCTATTTTCATATCCAGGTAAATGGAACTTTCAACAAAGATGTTGTTGATAGGTTCTTGAGGTTAAAGACTTGTTTAGCAGTCAAGAAACACAAAAACGATGAAAAAACAGTTGATATTCGATCTCAGGTGAAGGCATTAAATTTGTTATCTAATGGTCAGCTGGAGTTAGTTTTAAGACATGGAACAGGCCCGGGACTGAAGCCTGCTGAGATTATCAAAGAGATATTTAATCTCCCAGACAGTCAGATAGAGGGAATAAGGATTCTAAAAACAAAATCTTTCTTTGCATGATGTTTAGAGTTTGTTGAGTTCATAGGGTTTTAATGTTTACCCTGTTTAATCCCTATATGGGTCCCGCTCCGAAAAGCGGGAATTTAACAGGGCAGTTAAATTAAACATACAAAAAGGTTATTTAATAGCTGACATAAATTTTACGATCTTAGCTTATGAAGCAGGTTAGTGATGACTAATGAATTGGTAATAAATGCAAGGCCACATGAAACAAGGGTTGCCTTAGTGGAAAATGGAGTGGTGGTTGAACTCCACGTAAAAAGAGGGTCTGAACAGGAACTTGTTGGGAATATTTATCTTGGGAAGGTGTTACGGGTTCTCCCTGGAATGCAAGCGGCCTTTATAAATATAGGGATTGATAAATCGGCTTTCTTATATGTAACTGATGTCTATAACGACCTTCGCTATTGGGAGCAGATTATGTTGCAAGAAGAAGATGAGGGTAATAACTTAGAGACTGTTATCCCTTCAAGGATGCGCTTTATAAAGGAAAGTGATATTAATATAGAAGGTCTCCTGCAAGAAGGTCAGGATATCTTAGTTCAAGTTTCTAAGGAGCCTTTGGGAACAAAAGGTGCCAGAGCAACCTCTCACATTAGCCTTCCTGGACGTCATCTTGTTTTTATGCCTACCGTTGACCACATTGGTATTTCGCGTAGGATAGAAGATGAAAAAGAAAGAATAAGATTAAAAAAGATTATGCAAAAATTAAGGCCACCTGGTGCAGGTTTTATTGTGAGAACTGTAAGTGAGCTGGCACCTAAAGAAAAGTTAAAATCCGAGATGGAGTTTTTAACTAAATTATGGGCAAATATTCAGAGAAGGAGAGAAACGTCTTCTGCCCCCAGTCTTCTTCATAAGGAATTAACAATTACTTTAAGGGCTGTGCGGGATCTTTTTACCAAAGAGATTGATAGATTAGTGATCGACTCAAAGGAGGAATATAAATTGATATTGGAGTTCATAGAGACATTTGCCCCAAACCTTAGGTACTCTATTGAACTCTATGAAGGGAGGGAACCTATATTTGATGCCTATGGTATTAACATGGAAATAAACAGGGCCTTGGAAAAAAAGATATGGTTAAAATCTGGAGGATATATTGTCATTGAATCAACAGAGGCTCTTACCGCTATAGATGTTAATACAGGCAGCTATGTAGGGAAAAGAAACCTGGAAGAAACCATTGTAAAAACAAATATGGAGGCAGTTAAGGAGATTGCCTATCAACTGAGATTAAGAAATATTGGGGGCCTGATTGTCATTGATTTCATAGATATGAATAGAGAAGCGGACAGGGAAAGGATTTTTATGACACTCAAAGAGGCCTTGGAAAAAGATAGGGCAAGGACCACTATCCTAAAGATGTCGGAATTAGGACTAATTGAGATGACCAGGAAAAGGACAAAAGAAGATATAAATCTCTTTTTAACTGAACCTTGTTTGTACTGTGAGGGGAGAGGCCGACTTAAATCGCCCACTACAATTTGCTATGATATCTTTAGGGATCTGGAAAGAGAGTGGGTCTCAGGTGAGGAGGGTAAGGTCTATCTTTTGGTAAATCCTGAGATAGAGAAAGTTCTAAAGGAGGAGGAAAGATATTCCGTTATGGAATTGGAAAAAAGGATAAATCGGCGTATTGTAATAATTGTAAAAAACGATTTTCATCTTGAACAGTATGAAATAAGCCTTCAGTAAGCAACTTTGTGATTTAAGGTCTAAAAGAGGGAATAATCTTTGGTATCTGGTTATTGATCTCATCGACCAACCCTTGAAGCCATTCCGTACCTATTGTAGCTCTATAATTTTCTGTTGCTTTGATGACCTCAAGGTAATCTCTCCCCTTTTCATCTATTTTTTGTTGGAGAATCTCTAAAAATTCATCCCTTTTTTCCAGATTTCCTCCCTTTTTAAGACTATCTGCGAAAAGTTCCTCTATTTTGGGCCATTGTTCGAAGAATTCTCTCCTTAGTTGTTGTTGTCTTTTCAAGACATGTCCTTTCATCACATTTTTATATAATTCAATTGACTGGGGCATTTTGTAAGAAACTTCTTTTAATCTTTTTATTCTTTCTCTAATTACCATTTCTATCTTTTCCAAGGCACCTTCATAAAGGGTTTCCCCCATCGGATTAGGTAGAAAAAATAGAGAGCGAATATCGATGTACCATTTTCTTAGTGCAATGATATTAGCTATATAATTGATGTTATTGGCTATGATCCTTTTGATACCTAGATAAAGCCCAGGATAAATAGGCTGTTGTTTTTTTACATTAGATCCAGAAAACAGTAGCCTATCTCCTTTAAGGAAATCTTTCCGATAGATGGTTCCAGCTGCTATGACGGTTCCATATCCTATCCTAACTGGCCCAACCAGTCCTCCTTGTCCACCTAAGAAGATTGGCTTTTGATTTAACATGACTCCTTTAGGAACATCACCGATGAGAGAGGGAGTGGCTTTATCCTGATCCGGTGTATAATTAAAGTGAATATATGAACTCCCAACCTCACTATGATTTTTTCTATTTGTACCTCCAGCCATAAGGCAGTCACAGAAATTTATTAGGCTTCCAAGGGTGACAAAAGGAAATAGAATGGTTTGTTTAAGGCCCACTGTGTGGGCACACTTAGCCTCTTCCTCTAACAAACATCCTGCCCTGATATTTGCATCTGATCCTAATGTGGCCTTTCTTAAAAATGTTGACTGTGAAAAAAAACCTCCTTTTAGTTTTACTTCAGGACCTAACTGGCAGTTTTCGATCGTCACAGGGCCCTCATAGCCGATTTCACATCCAGCCATTATTAATGTATTAGAGCCATAAATCTTGCACCCGGAGTGGATTATAACCCTATCATCTGATATTAGATCAAGAGATACCTCTTCTCCCATAGTAATAGTTTCCGGACGGTCAATCCTAACCCCTTTTTTTATAAGCTGTTTTATCTTTGATTGATTAGGAGCATTTTTCATTATTTATCTAGTTCAATATCTCGATGTGTTAGAGTAATAAAATTTGTTGTTTTTTTAAGTTCTATAAATATAGTGCCTGCAATACTTACAGACCTGTGTGTGCCTGCAGTGCATCCTACAGCAATTGTCAAGGATGATTTCCCCTCTTTTTCGTAAAGAGGGACAAGGTAATTAAGGAGGTCTAAATATTTCTTAAGGAAACTATGGGTCTCCTTCCACCTGTCCATATATTCTTTGACCTGTGGATAGGTGCCATCAAGGTTTTTTAACTCTTGTACAAAATAGGGATTAGGTAGGAACCTAACATCAATAACAAGATCTGCATCATGGGGTATACCATATTTGTACCCGAAGGATAGAATGTAAATCTTCATCCTTTTTCCTGGAACTGTCTTTAAGACATGGTTTAAGATAATTTCTTTCAATTCGTGAACATTGTAGTTTGATGTATCGATTATAAGGTCTGCTATCTCCCTCAGTCCTTTCAATTCCTCTCTTTCCGTCTGAATCCCTTTAAGAAGGTTCATTTCTTCACTTAGAGGGTGTTTTCTTCGTGTCTGACTGTACCTTCTTAGTAAAATTTCTGTAGAGGCTTCCAAAAAAAGGATTTCAAAGAGATATCCTTGTTCCTTGAGGTCTTTAAAAATCTCGGGATATCTTTGAAGAAAATCTCTTTCCCTGAGATCCATAACCAGGGCAAGCTTAGTTATTTCCGAACCAGTAACTACCCTTAGCTCCAAAAATTTGGGTAGCAGGATCACTGGCAGATTATCCATACAGAAGAAACCAGCATCTTCAAGGGCATCTATAGCTGTGCTTTTTCCTGATCCTGAAAGACCAGTAATGATTATAATTTTTATATTTTTCACTTATCCAAAAATTTCTTAAACAGAATTGATTACCTCATTGTAAATACCACTTTTAATAATTTCTTCAGCCTTTACAATTCCTTCTCGTAGAATTTTAGGAGGATCACTTGTTACATCAAAGATAGTTGACGGATGTTTTCCTTCTGTTATTCCTCCATCTAATATGAGATCCACACCATTATCAAACCATTCTACAACCTGATCAGCCCTCAGGCAAGGGGGCATTCCAGATATATTGGCACTTGTTGCTGTAATTGGTACATTTAAGGCCTTTGAGAGGGCATTGGCTAAAGGATGACTAGATATCCTGATTCCCACCTTTTCTTGACCTGCTGTCAACACTGTGGGCAAGATAGGAGAAGATCGAAAGACCATAGTAAGCCCACCTGGCCAGAATTTTTTTCCCAGTCTCTTTGCCCTTGATGGAATATAAGCAACGTATTGAGGGAGTTCTCTTATGGAAGAAATCAAAATGAGGATAGGGAGATCATGATCTCTTTTTTTTGCCTCAAAGAGCCTTTTTATAGCATGAGGATTGGTGGCATCTACACCTAAACCATAAAAGGATTCCGTGGGAAAGGCCACAATGCCCCCATCTGAGATAATTTTAACGGCTTCAGCGAGGCCCTTTCTTAAGGATTCATCTGAGTTAATTCTATATAATTTGCTCAATCTTTCTCGACCTCTTCTACCCTCAATTTCAGGCCCTCTTTATATTGATCCAACCTCTTGGCAATGTCAGGATATTTGAGGGCCAGTATCTGGGCAGCAAATACAGCGGCATTCTGAGCACCGCCTATACCAATTGCCATAGTAGCTACAGGAACACCCGGAGGCATCTGGGCTGTTGAAAGGAGGGAGTCTATTCCCCTAAGAGGAGAGGAGTCAATAGGTACCCCAATAACCGGCAATGTGGTGTAGGAAGCAATTACCCCGGCTAGGTGAGCTGCCCAGCCAGCACCTGCAATAATCACCTCTATTCCTCTAGCAGAGGCATTGATAGCATAGTCCCTTGTTTTATCTGGGGACCTGTGGGCAGAAGATACAGCGATTTCAAAATTTATGTACATTTCCTTTAGGGTCTTGACACATTCATCCATAATATCCCTGTCAGAGATACTCCCCATGATTATTCCTACTAATGGTTTATCTTGCATAATTGTTATCCTTGTTTAGGTTTTTGAGACTTTTGCATAAATCATATTTTCTTAACGAGGATGGGCCTTTCTTCAGCTCCAAGGCTCTCGGGCTTTATGGCAGAGGCTTCTTATCTCCTTAATTAACTTATATTATTTTTAAAATGTTTTATTATACTAATTTAATACTTAATCGCAAGACCCTTGTTATTAAAGTTAAAGATCCCATTTTTCTTGTCATCGTAAAATTCTGCTGATAATATGCAAAAAAATAGAACAAGGAGAAGAGATGCCTATCTATGAATTCTACTGTGATAGATGTAATACCATTTTTAATTTTTACTCAAAATCAATAAATACAAACAAACAACCAATCTGCCCTAAATGCAGGGTGATGAAATTAAAACGATTTCTATCGAACTTTTCTGTTCTACTAAGGGAAAGCACCGAGGGGAACATAGAAGAACCTCTTCCTTTTGATGAGGAGAAGATGGAAAAGGCTGTTGGTATGCTTGCACAGGAAGCTCAAAATATTAACGAAGATGATCCTAAACAGGCAGCTCATTTAATGCGCAGACTTTCTGAGATGGCAGGCTTAGATATGGGAAAAGGGATGAAGGAGGCAATGAAGAGGCTTGAGGCCGGAGAGGATCCTGAGAAAATTGAGGAGGAGATGGGAGACATCCTGGAGGAGGACCCATTTGCTCTCCCTGAAAAAAAGGTAGTAAGGAAAAAAAATAAAGCCCCATTTAAAGATGAAACCCTTTATGAATTATAGGCCTGACACCACTCACCTTCCCAGGGGACAGAAATGGTTTAGGTTTAAAAGTTTGGCTGCACCGCTTATTGTTATCCCGTAAAAGATTATAGGAACATATCCTGTAAAATTATCTATGGTATCATTAACCAGGGTTGTTCCTGTGGCAAGAATAAGATCTGCCCATTTTACAATTTCTTTATATGCCCCTGAATCTTCAACTTTTACCCCTGACTTAATAGTATCAATCTTTTCAGGATCTCTGTCACAGGTTCTGACCTCAAAATTACGGAACACTTCCTCAAGCAGGCGTGGTTGATGTCCTATCATTCCTATCCTTTTAGGTGAGAAGGTTAAGAGGGTATCTTTTAGATATGTAGCACACGTCACTGGATCATCGTCTTTACAGTGACAGCTCTTTTTGATTAATCCCATCTTTCTTAACGCCGCATTGGCAGTAGCTATCAGAAGGGCCCTGTGAAAATTAGAATCCATGGGGAGATTAAATACCTGAGAGAGACTACCTGAAAAATTCCCAGTATGATCCGAGTATGCATGGCCCTTAACATTTTGAAAAACCGCCTGCATTATCCGCTCTTTCCCCTTTAGCAGCGGATAATCGTCGTGAGCTGGACTTCCGATTGCCTCCTCAGGCGTTAGAGGCCTTGCAAAAACAGAAACCATTTCATTTCCAAGAGCATGCGTAGAAATAATTTTTCGCATCTCTTTTATAAATTTATTTAAAAGAATACTCAAATTATAGCCCCTTTCCGAAGGGACAGATTGGATATCTGCATTCTGAGCAATTCAGGCATAGTCCCCCATGTCCCAGACTAACAATATCCTCTCTGGTAATCGTATCTCCGGACATGGCCCTTGGGAGAAAGATATCAAGTACTGTGATCTTGTAATAGAAAAGTGCAGCGGGTATACCAAGAATAGGAATATCCCCCATATAGGCAAAAGCAAACATGGCACCTGGAAGAATTGGGGACCCATAAGATACTAGTTTGGCGCCAGAACGGATAATCCCATTAAGGGTAACATCGTCAGCATCTACGGAAAGGCCGCCAGTGATAATAATAACATTACAACCATCTTTTGCCATTTGATAGAGTGCCTTAGATATTACTTTTTCTTTGTCGAGACAGATTTGGTGGGATATAATTTTTCCACCAAGGGATTGAACCTTTGGTGATAGGATATCTAAAGAATAGTCTTTAACCCTGCCAGAGGAAACCTCTTCCCCTGTAACTACTACCCCAACTCGCTTTTTTGAAAATGGGAGAAGCCTTAAAAGAGGGCCCTTATCCCTGATTTCTTCCACTATAGGCCAGAATTTGGTCTCCTCTATATTAACTGGTATAATCTTGGTAGCTGCCACAGTCATGCCTTTAAAACACACAGTATTTTGATGAATGGTGGAGCAGATGATTGTTTCAGTCTGGTTTATGAATGTTAGCAGATTAATATTGATCTTAAGTAGACTATTAATCTGGGCCTTTAAATTAAACCTTCCCTCGCTTGGCCCCTCAAGGGTAAACCATTTTTTTTGAAAGGCCTCAGCCAATAACTTTGCTGCATCATCTTCATGGATATAACCT
>JAUWZC010000234.1 GCA_030615565.1 Desulfobacteraceae bacterium
GGGGAAACGAAACGTCCAACCCCTTCTTCTGCTTTCTGTGTTCGCCTACCAGCTTCTGCTCCTTTTCAATTTTGTGAACGGAAGACCTGTATCTCATGTGAAATACATAATAGATGGAGTATAATAATGACCACCCCTCAAGTAACTATCTGCAAGCTCACCTTTTTTCTTTGATTGTGGATTCCTCGAAATATTCCACGCTCCACAAGTATCTGCTTCAGCTATTTTTTCTACTAACTGGTGCGCATATTCTTCATACGCATCACCCAAAGCGACATGAAAACGAGTCAATTCAGGCCCACTCAAGAAATCTGAAAGAATAAAGAATGGACCGTCTTCAATTTTAGAAAAAAGGAAAGGGGGTACAGGACAAATTAATTCGCCAGGACGACCTTCAATTAATGGCGTCTCGCGAAGGGGCACAAAATCATAAATGGGCAATTTCTCGGAATCTTGGCGATCCTCCATCCATAAATTATAGGCGTCTCTATATTGCGATGGACTCCTTGTCCAATCTGCAATGACTTTTTTTATATCTTTTTTGTTCTTTTTTATATTTGAAGTGATTGTGGATTTTGACAACCAATGGTTTCCTTTATTCATACCTTCGTATAGATGGCTTACGAAAAGGCATATAGCATAAAAATATGCTTTCATACTGAGGCCAGTTGCCTCATAAAAGGCATCCTCGGCCTCTTCGTAATATTTGGGCAGCATGTCGAGTAGGAGGATTTTTTGTCTGGCTAACTTAACCAGTATTTCAATAGATTCGCCGAAAAGGCGATTGAACTGTCCATGTCTTAACCAATTCTGTGAAAAAATGCGGCGTTTATTCAAATCATAAGGCTTATCAATTCTCCCAACGTTTAGAAAGTCGTTTATAATTAAGAGTAGTCGAAACAGTCTACAGCGAAAATCATGACTTAACTTTGGGGTAGTTTGATTTTCATCCGAATACAGTATTGCAGCATTGCAAAGCCACACAAGATTTTGCTCGTGTACAAAAATATTTCGACCTCCAGTAATTGGAACACGCCCTGGGGTATACATTTTATATGCATCGGGAATTTTTCGTGGGAAGTCATCAACTATTGCATCCTGTAAATACCCACCTTGAAGGCGAGGGCTGAAAAAATCTATTTTTGCTTGGATCATTTCAAGAGATAATCCAGCTAAAAATCCCAAAATTCCATCTAAGGGTAGTTTTGAAATTTCATCAATTACATCATTCACTCCAACTGTAACGCCGCATAGTTCTTTGAATGATGTGAAACTTTCTGATCCTTTAAAATCATCCATTTTGCATAATGGTATGTTTGATAGTTACAACAACGCTAACGGGCTGCTCACCTGCCGGTGTGGAGCGGAAACATCGGTCAGAGTGGAGCAGCGAGATTATACCAGTCCCATTTCTAATGGCCTATAGCTATTTGCCGTACAGAAGTTGGTTTAGCACTTTCCCTTTCTTTTCAAATGCTTCGTTCAGCTTCTTAAAATGTCTAAAATCATCATTGTAATCCGACATCGTGTAGGAGTATGGCTCCAGTGTTTTTTTGTAGAGCTTTTCTGAAATTTCATAAAGTTTGAGAACTACGAGGCCGACGCTGTCAAGGTACTCCAGCACTATTTCTATTGCGTGCTGGGCCTGAGCCTCCTCAGCGGGTAGTAGTTTACTTCGGGCTGATCTGCAGTCTCTCGCAAACTTCACCATAAGGCGCTTGTGCTTCATCACAACTTCCTTGGCACTGTCTCTAATTGCATCCCAATCAACCGGCTCATATTCATCTTTGATGCCGGATATCCGATCTTCCACCGCAAACCACTGTGTCCGAAACGTCTTAAAATCAGAAAAGAACGTGGTATTCTTCTCGAAAAACGACATAGGATCAAATTTCGCCATAACGGTAGTTGCGTTAAGAACCATGGCGACATTGATGAAAAATGCGATACAGATCAATCGGAAGGCAGGCCCGTAAAGGCCTTGTCGCCGCTGTAATTTCATGATTAGTACCTCCCGGCGATTTTTACGCCCTGTAACGTTCTTATCATAATTTGCTTAGCGGCTCGTCATGCGTGTATAACGAATGAGATCAGCGGAGCGGTTTACCGCTGGATTGACTGGTTAGGCGAGGTATGCAACTTGTCTCATGTCGGGGGTTGACTCGGTTTTCATATCAGTTCCCATCTTCTATCCTTGAGTATCTGGCGAGGAAATCCTGCAACGTTAATTCGTCAATGTTTGATATTTTTGCGATGGTAGAAAGACTCACCAATAAAAAATTGCTTTCACCCTCTGCCAACAATACATCTTCTTTAGAGCGCAAAGTAGAGCGTAGAACAACGTTTTTGTTATTCTGATTGAGGATTTGTCCTTCTACAAGGATTTCCGTGTTCGTTGGCACTGGCTTCAAGTAACGAACCGTAATTTCATGGGTTACCCCCATCCTGCCAAGACGCCCAATCATTGTCCACTGTGCCACTTCATCAAGCAGAAAAGCGATAATCCCACCGTGGGCTAGTCCATCAATTCCACACAAATAGTCAGGGATGGTGTACCTGGTGTAGCAGCCTTGTTCTGAGAGCCAAAAACGGAGACGCAAGCTGTGCTTATTCGTTTTTGAACAACCAAAGCATTGGCCAGTCCAATAGTTTGGAATTTCTTGGTCATTCACTTTGAACACCCTCCTTCAGATTCTTTGTTAATCTAATAATAATATGCCGTGCAGCCTAACAATTAGTAGTTAGAATATAATTCTACATATTCAAGTTAACATTCTATCTATTCTAATATTAATCTATAATCACATAAATAAAATATATTGTATGGTTTTTATTATGCAGAAAGACAAGATTAATGTCAATGAACATGGCCATAAGCCCTCTCGAAAGCTGATTGATCAGGTCAGTGATCGTTTGCGCGTTAAAGGGCAATTGGCTAAGGCGACGTGTGCGTATGTGCTATTGGAAACAGTGGCGATATGCCAGGACAAAAGTGCGTAATCTTCTCAGGCTGGGGACGAAACTGAAGACGGCCATCTATGTGGCTATAAGACCTAAGATAGCTAGTATAAGAGTTGCTATCCAGGCCCTGGTAATTGCCCTGTTAGCTTTTTCTATCTTCATACGATCCCCTATTATTCACACGGTTTTTTGCCTTGTTGGGTCAGTATTCTGGTCTCAATGCTATAGCAGGTCAATTGATCTTCCTATCTTTCACCTGACTAAAAAATAAGGGCGAAATTTTTTAAGTCTTTTTGGGCCAATCCCTTTCACTTTGATTAAATCATCTACAGTTTTATAGGGACGGCCAGCTATAATTCTTTCAGCAAGAACAGGACCGATTCCTTTAATAGACTGAAGTTCTTTTCCAGTGGCAGTGTTTAGATCGACTAAACCTTGTGCGGGTTTGGCTTTTTTCACCCGGTTCTGTAATTCCTGCAATTCATGCTCTTCGCTGCGTTGTTTGGCACGGAGCTCTGCAATTCGATCAGGATCACTCTCTGACCAAATGCCGATGCGTTTCAACATAGCCGAAATCTCCAGATCACGAAGTCTTTCGATCATCTCATTACGCGATACCCCATTGGGTGTTTTCCTGCCCATTCCATATGTACGGGCAAAACCATTTTTAATGAGTAAACTTGCTAAATCATTTCCGTCAGCGGTAGTGATAAATCCATATACTCGG
>JAUWZC010000103.1 GCA_030615565.1 Desulfobacteraceae bacterium
ATAGAGACCCTCTGTGTTTTCTCTGACAACAACAATATCTATATTTTTATACATCGACTTTACGCCCGGGAGACTCTTAATAGGCCTGAGGTTCGCGTAGAGGTCAAGTTTTTTCCTGAGACTCACACTAACACTTCGAAATCCATCACCTATAGGTGTGCCCACAGGTCCTTTTAAGGCAACTTTGTTTTTCTTTATAGAATCAATCACATTCTGGGGCAGAACAGTGCCGTATTCATTGATAGCTGATTCTCCAGCATCTACTTCCTCCCATTTAATTTGAGCGCCAGTTGCTTCAACCACTTTTACCGTTGCCTTTACGACTTCCGGACCTATCCCATCTCCTTTTATTAAAGTTATTCTTTTCATATCAACCTACTCTTATAAGATTTTACTGCGGCTCCTGGAGGTTTTGTATTGTCGTCTGTATCACCTCAGGCATGGCCGGATGGATATGCATACCGTTGATGAGGGCCCTTACAGTTCCTTCTGTTGTCATGGCGTTAATGACTTCCTGTATTAGGATAGGTGCATAAGGCCCAATAATATGGAAGCCCAGTATTTTGCCGCTGTTTTTTTCGACTATGATCTTTCCAAAGCTTTCTTCATCCATCATCGCTTCACCTTTGGCAACCTCTGAATATTTGGCCTTCCCCACCAGTATGTCAAAAGCTTTCTTGGCCTCTTTCTCCCTCAATCCCACAGATGCAATCTGAGGATAAGAAAACACAGCATGGGGAACTTTACTAAAATCCATTCTATTTCTTTCCCTGTGCATACTGTTGTGCCAGACTAGACTTGCCTCTCTGTTGGCTGAATGCCTGTACATTTTCTTTCCTAAAGCATCCCCTAAAGCCCATATGTTTTCTTTGCTTGTTTCAAGATAATCATTGGTCTTGATGTAACCCTTGTTATCTGTCTCTATTCCTGAATTTTCCACTTTTAAAAGGTCGGCGTTTGACTTTCTCCCTGCTGTAACCAAGATTCGCTCTGCGCTAAATTCTTTATCTTTTCCGGTCTTTTTGTTCTTGGCGATAATTTTATAAACTTCTCCATCCTTCTTAACTTCCAGAGCCTCTGTATTTGTGGAAATTTCCATGCGTTTCTCCATTTCATTTTTTAAGAGATCAGATATTTCTGGCTCTTCATTTTTAACCAGTCTTGGGGCTCTTTGCAGGATTGTTACCTCAGTGCCCATAGCTTCGAAAAAGTGTCCATATTCCACTGCGATGTATCCTCCTCCTATTATAATAATACTTTTAGGCTTTTGGTTTAGCTCCAAGACACTTTCGTTGGTCAGATAATCTACATTCTCTATGCCTTTTATGGGGGGTATTAAGGGTCTAGCGCCGGAGACGATAAATATTTTCTTGCCTTTTATTTTTTCGCCTCCAACTTCAAGGGTATAATCGTCCACGAAAAATCCAATACCCCCATAAAAATCCAATTCTTTCACGTATTCAATTCCCTCTCTGATGTGGTTTTGACTTCCTTGAACAATTCTCCTCATCCTCTCCATTATGGTCTTAAAATCGACTTCTTTTATCTCCGCATGGACGCCCAATTTTGCTGCTTCTCGGATTTCAACAATTCTATCTGCCGGAAATATCAGAATTTTCGAGGGGATACATCCCACATTCAGGCAAGTTCCTCCCAGAGGGCCCTTATCCACCAGGGCAACCTTTAAGTCATGGATCAATGCCTGTTCGACAATAATCGCACCTGCTCCCGAGCCTACGACAATCACATCATAGTCTTTCATAGCATTTACCTCCCCATTAAATATTAGCTTAAATAAATATATTTTCAAGAAGCTTGTTTACTTACCGCTTGGAATTAAAAACTTCTGAGGATTTAGTAGGCAAATTTGGGTGTTACATAAAAAACACAGTAGGCTAGGTTCGGAATTTTTTTGCTTACCCTTGATTCTAATGCCTTAGAAATCCCTTTGAACTCAGATTCAGGCACATCTTCCGACACATCTATATCTACTGCGATAATAATCCTCTTGCGGGATTCGGCTATAACACGAAAGTCATGATAATCAATAATCTCAGGAAAATCTGCCAAAACTTCTCTAAACTGATCTTCAACAGCTTGTATCTCAGGAGTCTTTTCCAAAAGGGGATCTGTATGACAGACGACCTCACCTCCGAACATTTTCCTCAACCTCCCTTCGCAGCGCTCAGCTATCTCATGCATTTCAGGAGGCCCAAATTTTTCAGGTATCTCCGTGTGAAGAGAGATGGTGTACATCGAGCCGTAGTCATGAACAATTATTTCATGAGCATCTTCAACGCCTTCGACAGATTTGGCTGTTTCCTTAATCTTTCTTATCATATCTTTGCTGGGAGCCTGACCTAAAAGCGGAACTAGCGCTTCCCGACCGTGGGTATAACCCAGATACAACAGCCATGCTGATACCAGGATACCGATGTATCCATCGGCCTCAGGGTGATGAAAGTAATGGCCCGCGATCAACCCCCCTACCACTGTGAGGGAGATCATTGCCTCGATTTTGTGGTGACGGGCGTTTGTCAGGATTGCCTGAGAATCAACCTTTCTTCCTAAGAAACTAACAAACTGCGCTAGCCACTGTTTTACCAGGATGGTCGCAAATAGAATCCAGGGCAGCGCAGGCCAGTAATGGACCTCATGGGGCTCGAGTGCTTGATGTATGGAATTCTCCCCGATCTGTATTCCTGATACAAACAGGAAGATCGACATAATAAGAGGTGCTACATGTTCCATCCTTCCGTATCCGAACGGGGTCTTTGCAGTGGCTGGACGAGCTGTTACTTTGAAGCTGACCACCAAGATAATGGAGTTAGCCAGGTGCGAAAGAAGATGAAAGGCATTAGCAACGACCGATATAGACCCTGCCATGAGGCCGAGGATCATTTTCACGATGAACAGTGCCAGGGTTGCGATAATTGAAATCCACCCTGCCATCATGCCATATTGTATGCGTACCTGCTTGTTGTCGATATCATCGAAATCAGCTATGAACCAACTTGAAATTCTACGATTGATCTGTTCAAAAATCTTCATCACTCCACACTTTTATTATAGCTCGATTATTTATCATGCTTTAGGGAGTTTACTTTTAATCCTACTCAAGCCGCTTCGAGTTCGGCGAGAAGGTTTGAGATGAGTTTTTTTACAGTTACTATCTTGTCGATACGGTAAGCATTCTGCCCACAGAAAATGAGGCCGTTGTCAACATCCCCGAAGTAAGAGTTTACGAGAGCCAGAGCAATGCAGTATTTTGCCTCACTAACTTTACAGACAGAAAGACACCTGTAGGGACACTTGATCTTAAGTTTTCCCTTAATTTCTAAATCCTTCAAGAATTTATTCTTAATGGCCCTTCCTGGCATGCCGACAGGACTTTTTATGATAACAATATCCTCTTTTTTGACGTCAAGATAGGCCTGCTTAAATTCCTGGGAGACATCGCACTCCTCAGTACAGACGAAACGAGTAGCCAGTTGGACTCCTGACGCACCAAGGGAGAGCATCCGAGCTATATCCTTTCCGTTGAAGATCCCCCCAGCAGCGATAACAGGAATTTTCTTTCCGTATTTATCCTCATATACTTTTATTGTTTCCAAAACCTCCGGCAAAAGATTTTCAAGGTAATATTTTTCCGGTTGATAGAGCTGTTCTTCGGAGAAACCAAGGTGTCCTCCTGCCAGAGGTCCTTCAAGGATTATGGCATCGGTAGTCCTTTCGTAACGTTTGTCCCAGACCCGAAGAATTAATTCAGCTACCCGTGCGGAGCTGACTATGGGCACGAGGTTTACAGAGCTGTCTTCGACCAAGCTGGGAAGCTTAATAGGGAGTCCGGCACCGTATACGATTATCTTAATTCCTTCCCTCACGGCAGCCGTAATCAGATCGTCTGCATTGCTCAGCACTCCCATAAAATTGACTGCGATATGACCATTTGTCATACTTTTCGCCTTGTGAATTTCCCTTTCCAGAGCTTCCCGAGATACCCTTTCATATTCATTCTTTGAAGCCTCCAGATCTCCCAGGCCTATGCTCGAGATAGTGCCTATCCCGCCTTCCTCAGCCACAGCAGAGGCAAGCGAGGAAAGAGAAACTCTCACGCCCATTCCTCCCTGTACAATCGGGATGTCTGCGGTGATATTTCCAATTTGAAGTTTGGGAATTTTCATTTTAACTTCCGTATCTTTTGACTATAAGACAGGCATTACCTCCTCCGAAGCCAAAGGAATTACTCATAGCCACTTCGAGGTCGGTCGATTCGACTCCTTTGGTCACGTAATCAAGAGGACATTCCGGGTCGGGCTCCTCATAGTTTATCGTCGGAGGCAGTTTGCCGGTATAAATGCTCATCACAGTGGCCACGAATTCCACTGCCCCGGCAGCGGCCAAAAGGTGACCAATCATCGACTTAATGGAGCTGATTTTAAGATGCTTCCCGTGGTCGCCAAAGACCTTCATAACGGCTGCACTCTCAATCTTGTCATTCAGGACGGTGGAAGTGCCATGCGCATTGATATATCCCACCTTCGGCGGGTCGATGCCTGCGTCTTTGAGCGCCTCCCTCATGACCCTGATCATTCCATCTCCTCCAGGTTCTGGAGCTGTAAAATGATAGGCGTCAGCAGTATTACCGTAGCCAATAAGTTCGGCATAGGTGCGGACGCTCCGGCTGAGAGCATGTTCAAGTCTTTCTAAAACAACGGTGCCAGCCCCTTCCCCCATCACAAAACCGTCACGGTTCTTGTCAAAAGGCCTGCTTGCCTTTTCCACATAATCATTCCTGCTCGACATCGACCGCGTCGCGCAAAAACCAGCGAAAGGCAAAGGACTCACACTAGCCTCTGAACCTCCCGCCAGCATGATGTCGGCATCTCCCCTCTGGAGAATTCGAAAGGCATCACCGATGGCATTTGTCCCCGTAGAACAAGCCACAGAAGGGGCAGATAGAGGCCCTCTTAAACCAAAAGCAACGGAGACCATGCATGCTGCCATGTTTATGAGTACTTTAGATACAGAAAAGGGCCCAAGAGACTTTGGCCCTTTCTCACGAAGCCTAGAATACGAATCCTCCATCGTGTGTGTTCCGCCGATACCGGAACCTATGATGACTCCCGCCCTGTTTCCATCAAAGGTAAAGGTATCTAAACCGGCATCTTTGATCGCCATAGCCGACGAAGCCATGGCAAAATGGATGAACCTATCCATTCTCTCTACAGATTTCTCATCAATCCATTCTTCTGGATTAAAGTTCTTTACTTCTGCCGCCATTTGGGAGCGAAAATCAGACGGGTCGAACTGAGTAATCCTTGATATACCATTTCGTCCGGCTTTCAATCCTTCCCAGAACTCTTTAAGCCCCACACCAATAGGAGTTACAGCTCCTAATCCGGTTACAACAACCCTGTGTTCATTCATTACTGTTATACTATTGAAAATTGCAGAGCTCTTATCGAAGGCTCGGCGTTCCTCTAATCCCGAGGGAGGATTATCCCTTCATGGTTGTAGAGATGTCAAGCACAAATTTGGAATAACAAGTCTCGCTGTACTATAACACTCTTAATGGATTTCTTGCTTAGAAATCTATAAAACCTTTTAACCATATTTTAGCCTCCATAGTCAACAATGGCTAAAAATGGTTAAATTGGGAAAAAATAAGAAGGGAGTGAAATATTTCTCTAAGAGGAATCTCTCATAATGCTCTTAATGCCTTCAAACCCACCCAAATCGGATGAGGGTTTTATTCGCCTTCCAGGCGAAAAGCGCTCCTATTCCAATAAGAACGATGGTTAATATTGAACTAAAAGAGCTATAGACCTGCAGCCCTAAAATAATGGCAGTGATCACTAAAAACAGACAGAAAGTTGCTAATCTTTTACGCCTCACGCGGTAAGGTTTCAACTGGGCAGAGAAGCCATCTGGCACAGCGTCCTCAGGACCTATTTTTGACACAAGGGATTCAATTTTAGGCTGAAGTCCGAAATGGACATATGATAATAATCCCATCATAGTGAATAGGATGAGCGTTTTAGCTAGAACAATCCAACTTGTCCAGAGGGCCTCAATACCCGCTGGACCAAAAATGATCAGTAATACACCAGAGATTAGCACGGTGAACTGAAACACATAACATCTGACCGCACCATGCCGGATTATATTCTCCATGTACCGATCAGCGTAATAATTAAATGAGGGACCTAATAGAGCTCTTTCATTAACAACAATAAGATTAAACAGAGGAGTTGACATGAATACAAAACCCATCACATGAAGAAAAATCAATATATTGTATAAAACTTCCATGATAACCTCCTAATTTTTATACCTTGCTGTCCCCCTTTACCTAACTCCTCAATAGTCCCGAATGCAAACATTCATTTCCTTTAGAACAACTGGCGATCGAAAGAAGGTTCTATTTCCTTCTTGTTAACAGAAATCTTTATCCCTGGAAGTGTTTAATCATTAATTCTTCATCCCAGGATGGAACTATTCCGTGCTCTGAGGAATATTGCTTCCATTCGTCGTATGAAACAAGCGGCCTAGTCCTTTCAATTAGGTTAACGGTTGTACTCAGGACTCCAGGTATTTTGTTTACGACCTCGGTCAGATACTTATTTAATGTCTCCTCTTTCTCAGCAAGAATAGAAAACTGGATGCAATCCCCGAAGAGGTGAAAAGTATAAGCGATGTATGCCATTTTAAGACCATCTGGAAGGGCAGCAGTGGCGACATTTCGATATACACCTTTGAGATTTTTCGGGAAAACCTTCATGGTAATGGCAAATCTTTTCATATTTTTCGTATCTTTGGGAAGCGGATAGAATACCGGCTTAATCATATTTATTACCCATATACCCGTTACGTGCTCAATCTTATTTAAATGCTCAGCAATGAAATCTCCCAGAATATCTGGATCAACCATATGGACAAAAAGGCTTACATCTTCATGTCTGGCCCGCTTAGAGAGGTAAAGCAGCTGTCCCTTCCCTTTAATACTTTCCTGTAATTCATTTACTTGAGACATAACATAATCACAAATCCTTTCCTTTCTCTCCTGGGATTTCAACCTGATTATGCTTATCATTTCAGACCTCCTATCTTATCTTATTTCTAGGAATTTGCTTTTTTGGTTTGTTATTTTTCCCTTTTCTTTCTTTACTCTGAAAATCATCACAAATGAATTATTACAAAGGAAAAATATATAGTCAATAGAATATATTGATAATATAACTCCTATATTTATTATCGCCTAATATGTAACAATTCGCGTTTATTTCAATGCCAAGACTTTAATAGAAAAAAATGCTGCTCAGGGCAGGACTGGAACCGGCACGCAGGTACAACCTTCGAGGGATTTCAAGTCCTTTTTCTTTTTTAATCAGAATCATCTTTTATTCGAGAGCAAAATATATACTCGTCTTTTATATTAGATATGTCTCTAAAGTTTCTTGGGGATATGGGTGGATAAAATGATTCAGCTTAAATAACTCAGACTAAAAACTGGAGACAAAAGGAAGTATTGAAAATAAGGAAAGATAGCTGGTACGCCCGGCAGGATTCGAACCTACGACCTTCTGATTCGTAGTCAGACGCTCATCA
>JAUWZC010000063.1 GCA_030615565.1 Desulfobacteraceae bacterium
ATTAACCTCTCACATTTTAAATCTAAGAATAATGTTTGTTGTCTGTTGTCTTTTGCAACGGACAGCTGACTTCCGGTTGTCCATTGTGAACATAACAAACCCAAAGAACACAAAAAACTCAATAAGCTACTTAATGAATCCCTTCAAATGGAACAATTAAACCCAGATAAATTACCTCAGCATGTTGCCATTATAATGGATGGTAACGGTCGATGGGCAAAGAAAAGAGGCCTTACCAGGATTGTTGGTCATCGAAAGGGTATAGAATCTGTAAGGGATGTTGTCAGAACCAGCCGGGAACTAGGCATAAAATGGCTTACTCTTTATGCCTTTAGTGAAGAAAACTGGATAAGACCTAAATATGAGATCAATGCCTTGATGAAGCTTCTGACCCGCTATCTTAAGGGTGAATTAAAGGAGATGCTCGATAATGGGATCAGGCTATTATCAATTGGGCAAACAGAAAAACTTCCCCCAGAGGTTCAGGGAACCCTGTGGCGAACAATAGAAAAAACTGCCCACAATAAGGAAATGACCCTGATCCTTGCCTTGAGCTACGGAGGAAGACAGGAAATTGTATGGGCTGTAAAAAATATGCTCAAAGACATTGAAAAGGGTATATTGAATGTTAAGCAGATTACGGAAGAACGGTTATCTAACTATCTATATACCTCAAATATCCCAGATCCAGATTTAATTATAAGAACAAGTGGGGAATATAGGATAAGTAACTTTCTCCTGTGGCAGATAGCCTATACAGAGATCTTCACTACCCCTACCCTATGGCCAGATTTCCACAGGGAACGATATCTGGAAGCCCTTCTTGATTATCAGAAACGGGAAAGACGTTTCGGCTCTACTGGAAAACAGATAATTCCACATAAGAAAAAAGGATAGAAAATGACAATGCATATGAAGAGGGTAATAACAGCCTTCATAGCCATCCTTTTTCTGATTGGAGTCATAAAGTATGCCCCTTCCTGGGTCTTTATCATTCTAACCCTGCTTGCAGCGTTAACAAGTTTGAACGAGTTTTATGCACTGATGAAACCTAAGATAGCAGAAAAGACTGTCTTCTTTAATTATGTTTTAACTGCTATCCTATTCTTCTTTATCTTGGTTAACAGGGACTTCTATATAGCAATATTCTCCCTTTTTGTTATTTTTCCATTAGCCTTTTTTATATTCACCTATCCAAAAAGTCACTACAAAATAGGCGATATTGGACAGATTATTATGGGGCCTTTCTATATCTGTCTACCTCTGACCTTTCTTGCAATAATCACTAGGCTTCCTCAGGGCCACATGTGGATCTTTTTCATTCTGGCTGTTATCTTTGCTGGCGATACTAGTTCCTTCTATTGTGGAAAATTTTTTGGAAAACATAAATTAACCCAGATCAGTCCCGGAAAAACCTGGGAAGGTGCCATAGGAGGTCTTATAGCAAATGTAGCTTGTGCTACTCTATTTGGTTATGTGTTCTTTACTTCTTTATCTGTTATCTCTATTATGGTATTAGGTATAGCAATAGGAATCAGTGGACAGATTGGCGACGTGGCAGAATCAATGCTAAAAAGGATATCAAATATAAAGGATAGCGGTAAGATTTTACCAGGACATGGAGGGATGCTAGACAGAATAGACAGTTTACTTTTTGCAATCCCTGTTCTGTACATATATTTAAGCTATCAGCAAATGTAGTAAGACCAAAACTATAGTGGACATCATAAATAAGATGACATAAAAGGTAAAATTTTAAACACTAAACTCTAAACCCTGGCCCAGACCCGCCTGCCACCCGCCTGCCGGATGTCGGGCAGGGATGGCGGGCAGGCCTGGCTTATAGAATTAAGAGGCAGATTTGAACATTCAGCGCCCTATAGATTTAGAAGGCTGATTCGAGCACTTAGCGCCAGGGAGGGCAATCTCAAATGCTTCCGAGTTCCGTATTCCGAAACTCGGAATTCGGAAATAAAATTCAAAATACAAAACATTACCAAGTTCACGGTTTAGAACATTTGAATTTAGGATTTATCACTCGTACTTAAACTAAGTTCACCTAATTTAGATATAGAGAGAGCTTCTTTGCCTTGAAAAATATATGCCTGCTGGGCTCAACTGGTTATATAGGGACTAACGCACTCAAGATTATTAAGGAGAATCCGGAAAGATACCAGATTATTGCGCTTGGTGGAGGAAGAAATATAGATCTCCTCCTTAACCAAATAAAGGAATTTAAACCACTTTTTGCAGTAGTTATTAATTCAGATCTCGCCAATGAGCTGAAAAGCAAACTAAGCAATACAACAAACACAGAAATCTTATACGGAACCAAAGGCTATATTGAAATAGCCACCCTTTCAGATGTAAATATGGCTATAGCAGCAATGACAGGGTCCTCTGGTCTGCTTCCAACATTTTCCGCCATAACTGCTGGTAAGGATGTAGCTCTAGCCAATAAAGAGACATTGGTAATGGCAGGATCTTTGCTAATAAATGAATCAAAAAAGTTGGGTGTAAATATATATCCTATTGACAGTGAACACAGTGCAATACAACAATCTATCCAAGGACACAGTAGAGAAGACCTAAAAAAGATTATCCTAACAGGATCTGGTGGACCATTCAAGGACTTCTCTATAGAAGAATTATCCAAGGTTACTCCTGAAGAGGCATTAAAGCATCCGAAATGGAAAATGGGTCGCAAAATAACTATAGATTCAGCGACTATGATGAATAAGGGAATGGAGGCAATCGAGGCAAAATGGCTTTTCAATGTAAAGATAGATCAAATAGAAATCCTTCTCCATCCCCAAAGCATTATTCATTCGATGGTTGAGTATATGGATGGCTCTATTATCGCACAACTGGCCCCCACAGACATGAGAATACCAATATCTTACGCCCTCTCTTACCCCAGGCATCTTAAAGTGGATCTGCCATCATTAAACCTATTAGATATAGAAAAATTGAGTTTTGGAAAACCTGATAAAAAAAGATTTAGATGTCTGGACCTAGCCCTTGCTGCAGGAAAAACAGGGGAAAGCATGCCAGCTGTATTAAATGGAGCCAATGAAATTGGTGTTAATGCCTTTTTAGAAGGAAAGATAGGTTTTTTGGAAATACCTCAACTTATTGAAAAAACAATGGAGAAACACGAGACCTTTGCTATAAATAGCATCCATAAAGTAATTGAAGCAGATCAATGGGCTAAATCAATGGCCAAAAAGATTTTAAATAAGATGGTGGGGAAATAAACGTCTGGAAATTCCTACAACTCTTTGGTATTAGTAGTTTTTTTGAAGCTTTAGTCTATTGGCTCACATATGGAGTAATGGAGTATTGGAATGTTGGAAAAGAAAATTTCTTTTGGCCCAATACTCCATCATTCCAGTATTCCATCATTCCCAGTGCGGAGCAAAGCGGAGCTAAGTTTAAATCATGAGTACTATTTTATATTATATAATTCCATTTATCATTGTCCTTGGTATCTTGATCTTCTTCCATGAGTTTGGACACTTTTCAATAGCCAAATTATGCAATGTTAAGGTCCTTAAATTTTCTCTTGGCTTTGGCCCCAAACTGATGGGTAAAAAAATTGGAGAAACCGAATATGTAATCTCAGTCTTTCCTCTTGGTGGCTATGTTAAAATGTTGGGTGAAGAGAATGATGAAGAAATGATCCCAGAAGAGGCCCATAGATGTTTTTCTAGACAGCCTGTATTAACTAGGATCGCTATTGCAGCAGCTGGTCCCATCTTTAACTTTCTCTTGGCCTTTCTTCTTTTTAGTGGCATTTTCCTAATATCAGGTTACCCTATCATGACCGCCGAAGTTGGCCAAGTAAGGCCTAACTCTCCTGCCGATAAGGCTAGAATATTGAAAGGTGATATTATCGAATATATTGATGGCAAAAAAATCAATAAATGGGTTGATATAAAAAAATTCGTAGAAAAGAGTCCTGACAAGGGTCTAAACATGGTAATCATAAGAGGTGATAAAAGGATCTCAACAATTGTTTTCCCTGAAGAGGAAATTGTTAAAAACATCTTTGGTGAAGAGATTAAATCAGCATTGATAGGAATTGTGGCTAGTGGAAACATAAAGGAATTAAAATTAGGTCCCTTGCGAGCACTTAAGGAGGGAGGTAAGAAGACCTGGGAATTGACAGCCCTAACAGTCTTGACAGTTGTAAAGCTATTTCAAGGAGTTATTCCTCTTAAAACACTTGGAGGGCCTATCATGATCGGACAGTTAACAGGAGAAATAGCAAGGGAAAATTTAGGTTATCTTTTCCCATTTATGGCTGTTATAAGTATCAATCTCGCTATCCTAAATCTTCTTCCAGTACCAGTCCTGGATGGCGGTCTAATTCTCTTCTTGTTGATAGAAATTGTAATAAGGAAACCTTTAAGTATCAAAAAAAGGGAAATGGCCCAGAAGATAGGTTTTTTTCTTCTTATCCTACTAATGGCCGTCGTCTTTTACAATGATCTGGTAAGAATAATCACCAATCATAATTGAAGATTGAACATTGAAAATTGAGAATTTACAATAGAAAATAGTCCCCGATTCTCCCGAAGTGATCCTCCCGATCCCATACCGGAACCGGGACGGGGCGGTCCCATCGGGACGGGGCGGGACTTGGAAGCAATCGAAAATTGAATATCCTTTCCATAAATACCTCAACCAAACAGTACAGTCTGGCAGTAATGAAGGATGAAATTCTTTTAGGTGAATACATTTTGCCTTCAGGTCCAAGTCACTTTAGCAATCTAATGCCTTCCATTGATGACCTACTTATTAAGGTTGGCCTTGAGCCTCAAAAATTAGACGGATTAATTGTTGCCTTAGGGCCAGGGAGCTTTACCGGTATTAGAATAGGCCTGTCTGTTGTGAAAGGACTCTCTCAATGCCTTAATATACCAATAATTGGTGTTCCCACCTTAGTAGCCATGGCTAGCCAACTTCCTTACTTAAATGAAGATATCTGCCCTCTTGTAACTTCACGGAAAGGAGAGGTGTTTACCGCTCTTTTCCGATGGGGTGCAAATGGGCAATTATCGAGGCTTATAGAAGACACATGTCTAAAAATTAATGACCTTAGTTCCATAACAGGAAACAAAGCAATTTTTATCGGAAACGACTTTAATAACCAAGGACCAATCTTAAAACAACAATTTGGGGAAAAAAAGATATTAGCACCTGCAAATTTATGGAACCTTAAGGCCTCATCTTTAGGGATTCTGGGATTAAAAAAACTTAAAAAAGGCCACTCAGACAGTTTAAGCGAGCTTGTTCCCATGTATCTCAGAGAAGTAGATATTCGCTTGCCAAAGGAAGTAAGCTAAAGGTAAAAGTTATATTTAAATGTGATATTGACAAATACTCAAATTTATACTAAACGCTAAAATCAAAAAGAGGGCACTTAATTTTACAGGGGTTAGATTAATTGGGCCACAAAAGGATAAACAATAAGCTACCAATTGCCTGGGAAGGAATTCCCTTTATAATTACAGGGATAGGATTGACATTTATAGCCATAATTCTTAATTGGGATTTATTAACTATTCCTCTGGCAGTATTAACCTTGTTCACCATCTATTTCTTCCGAGATCCAGAAAGAACACATGTAAATGACGAAAGAGCAGTTTTTACTCCGGCAGATGGAAAGGTTCTATCAATAGAGAATCTGCATAATGGAGACTATCGCTTGAAAGATAAGGTAATAAAGATAAGTATATTCATGTCTATCTTTAACGCCCATATTAACAGGGTCCCTATTAAGGGGAAAATCGCCCAACTATCCTATCACCCGGGAAAATTCTTTTCAGCTAATAGGGATAAGGCATCTCTCTACAATGAACATAATATTGTAACACTAGAAACAGATAATAAGAAAAAGATTATCTTTGTTCAGATCGCTGGTCTTATTGCCAGAAGGATCGCTTGTTGGGTTAAAAAAGGAGATTATGTAGAGACGGGTCAGAGGTTTGGCCTCATCAGGTTCGGCTCACGTCTTGAAGTCTATCTTCCACCTGATAGCGAAATCAAGGTCAAAAAAGGTGAGAAAGTTAAGGCTGGTCAAACAATTATAGGATATCTTAGTGAGGCTGAAAACAAAAAATAGATCAAAAAAGAGAAATAAAAAAGGTATATACATTCTCCCTAACCTATTTACCTCCTGTAGTCTATTTGGCGGGGTCTATGCTATTATTGCTGCTATCCAAGGTAGATATGATGCTGCAGCCATTGCTATACTTATCTCTTCTATATTCGATGGGTTAGATGGTAAAATTGCTCGCCTTACTAATACAACCAGTCAATTTGGTACCGAGTATGATTCTCTATCAGATCTGGTTGCATTTGGAGTTGCTCCCGGATTATTGGCCTTTGAGTGGTCCCTGAAATCATTTGGAAGATTTGGTTGGCTGGCTGTTTTTCTGTATGTTATCTGCGGTGCCTTGAGGCTTGCCAGGTTCAATATTCAAAAAAACAATCTCGAATCTCATCGTTTCAAAGGATTACCTATTCCTGGGGCAGCTATCTTTATTGCTACCCTCGTACTTTTCATAAATTCCATAAGTGGTATAACTGAAAACAGGCATATTATTATTATAAGCACTATTTATCTCCTATCATTTCTTATGGTTAGCACAATCGACTATCTCAGTTTTAAGGAGCTCGAACTTTTTAAGAAAAAACCTTTCAATGTTCTGGTAGCCACCATCCTCCTCTTTATTGTTGTGGCTTATAAACCAGCCTTAATGTTGTTTCTTTTCTCTACTATTTATGTTATCTCAGGTCCATCAATAATGCTCTATCATCTCACTCGTAGATCTAAAAAGACAGCTCACTCTATGATTGATTCCTCTCTTGAGAAAAGCGAAAAGAGTATAAAAAACGGACTATGAAAATTTCGGCAATGTCAGTAGATTGTTGTCCTCAAACTTGCTTTAGCTCATTTTAGGCAATAGTAACTTTAGAATATCATGAGAATAACTGGCGGCATGATCAGGGGTCGCCAGCTGGCAAAAATTAAAGGATTTAATATACGGCCCACCTCAGATATGGTGAGAGGCTCTATATTCAACATATTGGGCCAGACATTAACTGATCTTAGCATACTGGATCTATTTGCTGGCACAGGTAGTTTGGGGATAGAATCCCTAAGCAGAGGTGCCAAAAATGCTGTGTTTGTAGATAAATCAAGCAGGGCCCTTGCTATAATAAAAAAAAATCTCACCATCTGCGGCTATGATGGGCTTTCAATGATTATAAGAGAGAAGTTACCAAATGGTTTGGACCATATACAGAATCTTGGATGCGGTCAATTTGATTTGGTATTTATTGATCCTCCCTATGGAAAGGGGTATATCAGGCCCACGATTTATAAATTAATAGAGATAAAGCTATTGGCTAAAGATAGCAGGATAATTGTTGAATCATCAACAAATGCCAACGATCCATCCCCCTTAAATCTTTACAGCCTTCAGCTAAAACTAACCAAATCTTATGGCTCAACAGTAATAAGTTTATACTCTCATCATGAGGAAAGATAAAATGGGGAAAATGGCCATTTATCCCGGCTCCTTTGATCCTATAACCAACGGGCACCTTAGTATCATAAGAAGGGCGCTTACCATGTTTGATTCTATTACCATTGCCGTTGCCTCCAGCCCTATGAAAAAAACCCTTTTTACCCTGGGTGAGAGGATGGAACTGATACAGAAATCAATTAAAAACGATGATAGAGTCTTTGTTGACTCCTTTAGTGGTTTACTTGTTGATTATGTGGACAGCAAAAAAACCAATATAGTTCTAAGAGGAATGAGAGCTCTCTCAGACTTTGAATATGAATTTCAGATGTCATTAATGAACAGGAAGTTAAACAAAAATATACAAACAATTTTCATGATGACTGACTACAAATGGCTCTATACCAGTTCTACTATAATAAAAGAGGCAGCTAGCTTAGGGGGGTCTATCAGGGGTCTTGTCCCTGACATTGTCTGCCAGAAACTAAAAGAAAAGTTTGGCTTCCAATAGTCAACGACCCCGCCCTTCCGGGCGGGCCTTGAAAAAAGGAAATAATTCATTAGCCGCCTCCATCCCCACCCTCCCGGGTGGGGCATTAAAGGGCGGCGGTAAAGAATCCACATCCAGAGGATGTTGTTTTACAAATTAAAACAAACCAGAAAATTAAGGAGGAACATTGCATGACCTTAACCAAAGAAAAGATCATAGATAATATTTACAATCAGGTGGGTCTAAGCAAAAACCAATCGAGAAGGGTTGTTGAAAGTTTGTTAGAAATAATCAAGCAAACACTTGGAAAAGGAGAAAGCCTGCTTATAAGCGGCTTTGGAAAGTTCATTGTCAAAGATAAAGCTGCTCGAAAAGGAAGAAACCCTCAAACCAAAGAAGACCTGAAGCTAAGAGCAAGAAAAGTTGTTGTGTTTCGGACCTCTGGTGTTCTCCGGAAAAAAATCAATCATAAGGGCTAAAGTGCTACGATAAAAGTCTCTGAAAATCCAAGATATTTCAATTTATCAACCATTTCATTGGCCCTGGTTAAATCTTTAGAAAGGGATACCCTAACCCTGTAAAGAGTTTCCCCTTTAGGTGACACATACGTTGTTATAGTAACATGACTAAAGATAACTCTGAGCCGTTCTACCAACCTTCTTGCATTATCTTTATTTTCAAAGGCCCCAACCTGTATAGTAAATTCTCCTTTCCTAAAATCCTTTGCTTCTACAAGTGGCATATAGTCATTACCTGATTTAATCCGGCCAATCTTCCTTGATAAGGCAACCAGGCGTACTCTTGCTACTCCAGGGCCAACCAATCCTATCTGCCTACCAGCACCATAAGATAGATCAATAATCCTACCTTTAACAAAAGGGCCTCTGTCATTAATCCTAACTACAACCTCTCCTAGGTTCGACAGATTTTCTACCTTTACATACGTTCCAAAGGGTAATGTTTTATGGGCAGCGGTCTTCTTATACATATCGTAAATCTCCCCATTGGAAGTTTTCTTTCCATGGAACTCCTTCCCATACCATGAAGCCATACCTTCCTGAACAAACCCTTCCCCACTAAGAAGAGGATAATATGCTACCCCGTTTACCGAATATGATTTGGGTAAACGGCCATCCACTCTTTTTGGCAATACTATAGCCGGTTTTTTATAACTGGAAACCCTTATCTGTTTTTTACCAACAGCGCAGCCAAAAATACTTACAATAATAAGGAGGAAAAAAATAAACCCTACAATGTCATTTACAGATTTCTTTTTCAAATATAGCATACCCGCCCGTCTCCCCGCCTGCCGTCCGTCGGGCAGGGCCTGAGCGAGAGCGATGGCGGACAGGTCTTTATTTGACAAAACCAAAAAATATAGCTGAGAATTTAATAAGTTACTTAGTAGGGTAAACTTTTTCATGGCTTACTGGATATTTGACGCTGGATATTTTTTACTAACTTTAGCTCACTTTAAACCCTGGCCCAGACCCGCCTGCCAGACGGCGGGCAGGCCTGGCCTATAATCTTAATAGGCTTATCCAAGTACGGAGTACCCTATAGACTTAACAGTTTGATTTAAGCACGTCGCGCCAGGGCGGGCTTTAGGCACCTTAGCTCACTTTGGTTAACAGTTCTTCCACTCAGGAGTCCTTTTATCCAAAAATGCCTTTAATCCTTCCTGCGCATCCACTGTTCTCATTAACTCATTTAAATATATATCTTCAATAACCTTTAATGAGGGTTCAAAGTCATCCATCAATCCAGCCTTAATGGTCTTTTTAGTAACCCTTATAATCTCAGCACTGAGAGATAGATAAGGTTTAATAAATTTATCCGTTTCCTGTTCCAATTCACCTTTTGCAACTACCTTATTTATAAGGCCCATGTCCATTGACTCCTTTGCAGATGCAATCCTACCTGACAGAATCAAATCCATAGCTGCCTTTCTTCCAATAAGCCTGGGCATTATCTGGGCTGCAATGGGAGGAAGCACTCCCACCTGTATCTCAGGCTGGCCAAATTTGGCTGTATCATCCGCAATTACCAGGTCGCAGAAAATTGCCACCTCACAACCACCACCTAAACAGGATCCATACACAGAAGATACTGTAACTGCACCTAAGGAATCCATTAGTCGAAACATACCATGAAAACTTTCGATCATCTTTGGTACCAGATCACCTATATGTTCTGCCACATCCACACCAGCTGAGAAGCACTTGCCATTTGCATTAAAAAGAACTACCTTGAGATCCCTCTTTTCTGTCCAATCTTTAAGTGTCTCATTTATTTCATTCATCATTTCAATATTAAGAACATTCACAGGAGGCCTGTTAAGAGTAATCGTTCCCAGTCCCCCTTCACTGCGGACATTAATATGTTTCATTATTTTCTCCCTTCTAAATTAAATATCGATAAATATAATTATCCTTATAGCTAAAATAAAAAGAGAGATCAACTCTCTATTAAAAAAGAAAAATCCAGAAGTCACCTTCTGGATTTTTTCTTTTCCCATTTCTACTATCTATTGTTTTTATCTATTCTTTGGGCGTTCCCATCACTTCCGCGAACATATCCATATCCCAGGTTTTCATATCAGCGATGTTCTGGCGGAATTTGATAAAGTCGATGGTATCTTTACCGGTGATCCTCTTGGTGTTGAAGGCCCCAAAGCCTAAAAATGCCTCACCGCTCATATTAGCAGCCAGCCAGTGCCTGTTGTAGTTCTTGGAGTAATCCCAGAAGAACTTCTTTTTAGCACGGACACTGTCTATGGACTTGATCAGGCATGCAGGGAAGAG
>JAUWZC010000194.1 GCA_030615565.1 Desulfobacteraceae bacterium
ACAATCAGGGCCATGACCCCTATCATTATTCCCAAAATGGAAATACCAGTTATAATAGAGATAAACCCTTGCTTTCTCTTTGCCTTTAAATATCTGATAGAAAAGAATGTTTCAAAAGACATAGAATTTAGCTCCGCTTCGCTCCGTCCCGCAAGATTGCGGTAGAATAATGGAGTAATGGAGTGGTGGGGTAATGGGTTTAGAGGAAGAAAAGCAATTAATATGATTTCTTCCTTTTCTACTGCCCAACACTCCAGTATTCCAGTATTCCAGTATTCCATTTTGGATGGAACATAGCAGCTACCTTTAAAAGCTCTCCACAATGAGTTGTAGACATTCCGACATTATTTTACTTTTTCCTCATTTGAGGGAAGAGGATAACATCCCTAATAGAGGGGGAATCTGTTAGAACCATAACTAATCTATCTATTCCAACTCCCTCTCCTGCTGTAGGAGGCAGCCCATATTCCAATGCCTCGAGATAATCATCATCCATAAAAAGGGCCTCTTCATCACCCAAATCTCTTAAACAAGCTTGTTTAAAAAATCTCTCCCGCTGATCATCCGGGTCATTTAGCTCAGAGAAGGCATTTGCAATCTCTTTTCCACCTATAAACAATTCAAATCTCTCTGCAATCTCGGAATTCTCATCCTTTCTCCTGGAAAGGGGGCTAACCTGTATTGGGTGGTCGATTATAAAGGTAGGCTGGATTAATTTCGGCTCAACGATATGGTCAAAAAGCTTCGCCAATACCCTTCCAATTTCTTCATTATCCTCTAACTCAACCCCCTTGGATTTGGCAAAATCTCTTAATGCATTATTATCAAAAAGTACATTTTCTGCTATACCGCCAATATCTTTCAGGGAATCAGTGAGGGAGATCCTCGGCCATGGGGTATTGAAATCTATAAGATTGCCCTGGTATTCAATAGTCAACCTATCAAAGACCTTCTTGAGGAGATATAAGAGAAGTTTTTCAGTTAAATCCATAAGATCTTTATACGTTGCATAGGCAACATAAAATTCGAGCATGGTAAATTCCGGATTATGGTTAGTTGAAATTCCCTCATTTCGGAAATTTCTGTTTAATTCATAAATCTTCTCCAAACCTCTTACCACAAGTCTTTTCAAATAAAGTTCCGGGGCTACTCTCAAATAAAGATCTATGCCCAATGATTGGTGATATGTTTTAAATGGCTTGGCTGTAGCACCCCCTGGGATCGATTGCATCATAGGGGTCTCAACCTCTATAAAGCCTTGTTTATCAAAAAATTCCCTGATAGTCTTGATTATTCTACTTCTCAGGATAAAGGTATGCCTAACATTATCATTAACAATAAGGTCAAGATACCTTTGGCGATACCTGGTCTCTACATCTACTAAACCATGATATTTTTCTGGTAATGGACTTTGGGCCTTGGTTAGAAGAACAATGGAAGATGCCAAGAGTGTCAATTCATTTGTCTTTGTTCTAAAAAGCTGCCCCTTAAGTCCAACATGATCGCCTATATCTATAAATGTAAAGATCTTAAAATTATCATCTCCAACTCTATCTTTTCTTATATATGCCTGAAGTTTGCCTGTCCCATCTTTAATATGGATGAAAACCGCCTTACCAAAATCCCTGATGGACATAACCCTGCCGGCCATGGCAAAAGTATTAGGTATCTCCTTAAGTTCATCATTATCCATTTCACCAAAACGGTTTACAACTTCCTCTACTGTTATATCTCTCCTGAAGCCCGATGGATAAAGATTAAGTCCCTTTTCCCGTAAATTCTTAACCTTTTTCTTTATCTCCTTGATGATACCACTTGATTCATCCATTAATAAAAAATCCCTTCCAATTAATTAGGACGCAGACCCGCCTGCCAGACGGCGGGCAGGTTTTCGCCCTGGCCCAGACCTGGCTTGCAAAGCATGAGCACAAAGAGCTTACTTGCGAAATACTATAACGACCATAGTGTATTCCAGCAATGTCGCGCCAGGGCGGGCAGATACTCGCAGAAAACTATTTTCTTGTATTATCAAATGCCTTACGTTTAACCTCTGGTTGAGTGCCAAAATTAAGTAGAAGTCCAACTTCAATATCTGTTGCTTTTAGGTAGTTTAATAACTGTGCTTCATTTTCTTCTACCAAACGCTTTGCTGCTTTTATCTCAACAATTACCTTATTATCAACTAGTATATCAGCATAGTATTCACCTATAACTTCACCATCATAAAATACCTTTATTGGAGATTGAGAAACCGCAAGAATACCTTCTCTTTTAAATTCTATCATCATTGCATTCTCATAAACCTTCTCAAGAAAACCATAACCCAGTTTATTGTAAACTCTGTAGAAGATTTTGATAATCTTTTCAGTTAATTCTTTATGTTTATGCGCCTTAGGCGCATTAAAAATCTTGCTTCCGAGTTCCGAATGACGGAACCCGGAATTCGGAAATAATCTGCGTTCATCTGCGTCCAAAAATGAATCTTTCCTTGATTATTTCAATTTTTTATTTTATAGGTGGTAACGTTTAATCCAATTATGGTTGTTAGTCAAGACAAAAGAAAAAGTTTAAAAAATCAACATGTTAAGAAAATAGTTTCTTAAATATAATGTCACATTTTTTCCTTTTTGGAAAAAACTAAAAAATCATTTTTCAAAGGAGGTATAATATGTCTAAGCTTCTATGGAAACCAACTGAAGAGAGGATTAAAGACTCTAAAATGTACGAATTTTTTGAATTTATCAACAAGAAATACGGGACTGACTTTAAAGAATATAGACCCCTTTACCAATGGTCAATTTACAATATTCCAGAATTTTGGGCATCTTTCTGGGAATATGCGGATATAAAATTTTCCAAGCCCTATGACACAATAGTAGATGATATAAATAAGATGCCAGGGACCAAATGGTTTGAGGGTGCACGTTTAAATTTTGCCGAAAATCTCTTAAGATACAGAGATGATCATACAGCCTTTATATTCAAAGGGGAAACACAAAAATCAGCCAAAATGAGCTATGCAGAACTTTATGACACTGTAGCACGTCTGGCAAAATCACTTCGGCAGATAGGAGTTGCCCCGGGAGATCGGGTTGCTGCTTACATGCCCAATATGATGGAGACGGCTATTGCGATGCTTGCTGCCACCAGTATTGGTGCCACATGGGCTTCCTGTGCTACTGACATTGGTTCAGGAGGAGTTATAGATCGCTTTAGTCAAATCGAACCCAAGGTCTTATTCACTGTTGACGGATATTTTTATAAAGCTAAGGCCTTTAACTCTCTCATTAATGCGGCTGAAATTGCAAAGGGAATACCTTCAATTGAAAAGGTTATAGTAGCCTCATATACAAAAGAGAAGCCTGACATCAGCAATATCCCGAATTCTGTATATTTTAATGATTTTCTATCTAAGGAAAGCGGGCTTGAAATTCAGTTCGAACAACTACCCTTTGATCATCCTGTATTTATTATGTTCTCTTCTGGAACGACTGGTAAACCAAAGTGCCTTGTTCAGGGGGCTGGCGGAATCCTTCTTAATCAGTTAAAGGAACTGGTACTCCAAAGCGATTTAACAAGAGAAGATGTTCACTTTTTTATAACAACCTGTAGCTGGATGATGTGGAATTGGATGCTAACCTCTCTGGCAACAGGAAACACTCTAATTTTATACGATGGCAACCCCAATTATCCTGATCCAGGTGCTATGTGGAAGTTAATCCAGGATGAGAAGGTAACAATGTTTGGTACCAGTGCAAGCTATATCAATTTTATCAGAAGCCAAGGGCTCAAGCCCGGGAAGGAATACGATCTGTCATCATTAAAAGAAATATGGCAAACTGGCTCCCCTCTTTCACCTGAAGGCTTTGAGTATGTTTATCAGGAAATCAAAGAAGATCTCTGGTTTAACTCCTCTGCGGGCGGTACAGACATAAATGGCTGTTTTTGTACTGGAAGCCCTACAAGCCCTGTATATGCTGGTGAGTTGCAATCTCCTGCTTTAGCCATGAAGATAAATGTATATGATGAAAAAGGCAACGCAATAGTTGACCGAGAGGGGGAACTTGTCTGTGAAGCACCTGCTCCTTCAATGCCACTGTATTTCTGGAATGATCCGGATAATAAAAAGTATAAAGAGGCCTACTTTGATGTCTATCCAAATATATGGCGTCATGGCGATTATATTATGATTAATAGTGAAACAGGTGGAGTAACCTTCTATGGGCGTTCTGACGCAGTGCTAAAGCCTTCGGGAGTTCGAATAGGTACAGCCGAAATATATAATCAGGTAGAAAAATTAGAAGAAATTGCTGATAGCCTGGCAATAGGGCAAAACTGGGAGGGGGATCAACGTATTATTCTCTTTGTAAAGTGTGCTGAAGGACATCAGTTAACAGATGATTTGAAAGGCAAGATTAAAAAGACTCTGCGTGAAAA
>JAUWZC010000232.1 GCA_030615565.1 Desulfobacteraceae bacterium
AAAAGGAAAAAATCTTTACTTTCCTAAAGGGATCCTCTCTCAAGGTGCTGAGGCCAAGGAAAAGGCATCTAAGTATAATGCTACAATAGGTATCGCAACAGAAAACGGTGTGCCTATGTATCTTCCTTCGATTATGTCATATATAAACTTACCCCCTAATCAATCACTCAATTATGCATCGTCTTTTGGTATACCTGAGCTCAGAGAGGCCTGGCAGCAACTGATGCTCCCTAAAAACCCTTCCCTTGCTGGCAAGGAAATTAGCCTGCCAATCGTAACAAATGCCATAACTCATGGCCTCTCTGTTACTGGTTATATGTGGATTGATGAAGACGATATTATTATACTTCCGGATAAGATCTGGGGAAACTACAACCTGGTATTTACTGTTCTGCATCGAGCAACTATCAGACAATATTCCCTCTTTTCATCAAAAGGGGGTTTTAATTTGAGTGCCTTTGAAGGCACACTCCGGGAAGAGGCTTCAAAAAGAGAAAAAATAGCAGTTCTCTTAAACTTTCCCAATAACCCTACTGGATATACACCAACAAAGGAAGAAGGTAAGAGGATTGTAGAGATTCTAATTAATCTTGCAGAAAAAGGCACTAATGTTTTGGCCCTTCTGGATGATGCCTACTTTGGGCTTTTTTATGATGATAATTCCATGAAAGAATCCCTTTTTGCATTACTTGCCGGGGTCCATCCAAGAATAATGACAATAAAACTGGATGGTGCAACAAAGGAAAACTATGTATGGGGCCTGAGGGTAGGATTTATAACCTATGGCACTCTATTGAAAGGCAATCCCAAAGATGCCTATAATGCCTTGGAGAGAAAGACAGCCGGCGCTGTCAGGGGCACTATATCAAATAGTCCTCATCTGAGCCAATCCATTATCCTTGGCTCACTTAATTCAGAAAACTACAAAGCAGAAAAAGAGGAAAAATTCACCATATTGCTCAATAGGGCAACCCGGGTCAAAGAGGTGCTGACCAACAACAAATATAGTGAGGCCTGGGATATATATCCTTTTAATTCAGGTTATTTTATGTGCCTGAGGTTAAAGAAGGTAAATGCTGAAGAGTTAAGGCTCCATCTTTTGGACCAATACGGTGTAGGGGTGATCTCACTGGGTAAAACAGATATCAGGATAGCATTCTCCTGTGTGGAGAAAGAAAATATCCAGGAGCTTTTTGATATAATCTTTCAAGGAATTAAAGACCTTGAAAAGGATTCTTAACGGTAATCGCCACTAATTCAAAGGAGGTAAATATGGAAAAAGTTGCACAGAAGTTAGAGAGAAAAATTACCGAAATCTATGCTGATGCACCGGTTGCAAAATTTGGTGAAAGAAAACCGGATTTTTCAACCATGGGAAAAAAAATAAAGAATCAATTTAAGAACCTCAGAGAAATAGTAGTGGTAGAGGCATGCAGAACTCCATATGGCAGATCCGGAGGGGTACTTAAAGATTTTACAGCTATGGAGCTCGGGGCAATGGCGATCCAGGAAGTTCTGAGACGAACTAGTGGTAAGGTCAAACCAGGAGATGTCGATTATATCTTTATGGGACAAGTTGTACCAGCAGCTTGCGGGCAGGTTCCAGGTAGATCTGCTTCGATACTTGCAGGAATTCCCGAATCTGTTCCTACTATTACTGTTAATAAGGTGTGCTCTTCAGATATTAAAACGATTGACCTGGCAACCCAGATGATTCAATTGGGAAGAGCTGAGATATGTATAGCCGGCGGCCAGGAAAGTATGAGCAATTGCCCGTATGCCCTTACAGAAATGAGGTGGGGTGTAAGAATGGGACTTAAGAGTCGGCCGGCACTTGATCTGATGGTATATGATGGCTTATGGGACCCATTCTACGACCGGCATATGGCTATTCACGGCTCGGAAGTAGGCGATGAATTCGGTTATAGCCGGGAAGAGCAAGATGAATGGGCCTGTCATTCACAGATGGCAGCAGTTGAGGCCATGAAGGCAGGGAGATTGGATGATGAGACATTTCCGGTAGAGGCGAAAAAGGGTAAAGAAGTTGTTATTATTGACAAAGATGAGCCACCCAGACCAAACACTACAATGGAAGGACTGGCAAAATTACCCCCTGTTTTCGGACATAAGAGCACGGTTACTGGCCAAGCAGGAAGTGTAACCGCCGGAAACGCCCCAGGTATCAATGATGGGGGAGATGTGTGTCTTTTGATGAGCAGAGAAAAAGCGGATGAACTTGGTCTGAAGCCTTTATTCACCATATTAGATTATGCAGAGGTTTCTCAACCGACAAAGGATATTGCCACTGTCCCAGGACTATCTATAAAAAAGGTCTTGGAACAGAATGATATGACGATTAACCAAATTGACCTCATCGAGATTAATGAAGCATTCGCCGCTGTTGTGTTAGTCAGCGCTCGAATCATTCTGGGACTCACCAAGGAGCAGATGTTCGAGAAGGTTAATGTTAACGGAAGCGCTATTGCCTATGGCCATCCTATCGGAGCAACCGGAGCAAGAATAGTCATGACACTTGCCTATGAACTGAGGCGGAGAGGTGGCGGAATTGGTATATGCGGAATCTGTTCTGGCTCTGCCCAGGGAGACTCTATGCTTATCAAAGTCGAACCCTAATAAAAGTTAGGAGGGATGACCTTATGGTCATTCCTCCTAGCATTATTTCCTGCTTCCTTGTATCAAAAAAGATTTTTCTCACCACCACCTTTTAACACTACCCTCCGGCTATTAAACTGGCCTTTTTGGTTGTCTCTTTCAATCTTAAAACCAAGGTCCTAATTAAGCTCTTTAACTGAGGCGACAATAATTCATATTCCTTTTCCAGTCTCTCCTTGTCTAAAATGCCTAATTTTACCACTCCTTCTGCTATTACCGATGCTGTCCGCAATTGGTGTGTCTTTAATAAAAAAGGGATTTCTCCTATAATAGCACCTTCTCCAAGGGTATCTATGGTTACCGTACCCTTTGGGGTACGCTTTTTAACCTTTACCCTCCCTTTTAAAACAACATATACCCAATCCCCTTTTGCTCCTTCCTCTATTATAGTAAAATCGGGTTGAACAATCTCTTCTTTAACAATATATCCATATATGATACTATCGACTGCCATCTTCAAAATGATCCCTTCTAAGACATCATGAAAAAACCTATCTGTCTGAGTGCATCTTTACTAATATCTTTAAATTCTAAACCCAAGAAAAGATAGCCTGGCACTTTACTCTTTTTTACTGATCTTATTATGGCAACTGCATTTATAGTACTTCCTGAAGGAAGTTGGAAGCTGATTTTTAAATGATTGCCAGGATCATGGCTAAAATTTATAGTATTTCCAGCACTCACCTCAACCCCCAAGCCCAGAGGGCTTATATCCTTAATAACTCCATGTAAGCTTAATTTAGATGAATGGGTAACTGAACTGTAAAGACATTCCTGATGCCAATCCTTTCTAAAATATCTCCTTTTGGCTACTTCTGAGTCTACCTCTTTACCCTTCTTTTTCCTTGTGCTTAACTCATCAACAATTCTATTCATCCTCAGCAATCTATTCAGGGTCTGTTTAGTGATATATCCCAATATAGGGGGCATGTTTTTATATTCCTCACTCAGCCTTGCAGGATGCCAGACTTCGAGATCAACATCATCTAATGCCTCAACAGATGCAGATCTTGGTTCAAGAAGGAAATTAAAAAA
>JAUWZC010000092.1 GCA_030615565.1 Desulfobacteraceae bacterium
CCCTGAGCCATTACCTGTGAAAATAGAAGCATCAAAATGCTCACTACAAAACCGACGATGAGAATTCCTCTTTTCATAGATCGACTCCTTTATTTAAACAAACGTTTTTAGGTGAGCATATCAATTATTGAAAGGGGCTAGCATCTCGCTCTCGGTATGCATCTTGTTCAGTAGTTTCTGTATCTGGTGGTTCTACTTTAGGTGGTGCCTTTTCAGGTGGTACCTTTTCACCAGGTTCAACCACGGATGAGCGGACTATCTGGATGGCCTTATTATTCAGTTCTTTGGCCTTGTTGGCCTTTTCCAAAATCTCTTTGGTGTCAGCAATGATTTTTGGGTCTGCACTGATCTGGGAAATAAATGTGGCTGCGGTTATGATTTGAGTAATTGCATTCATAACACTATTGGCTGTATTTATTGCTGCCTGTGCCAGAGCAGGATCAGCTTTCTTTCGTGCCTCAGTGACTACCTCCAAGACAAGGTATGTAGCCTGATTAGCCAGTTCCAGAGCCTTTTTAGCAAGCCCTACATTATATGACTCCTTGGCCTTAGTTGCCATTTCAGAGGCCTTGATTGATAACTCTTCAGCCTTCCGAAGCTTCTCTTCTGGAGTTATTTTCGCAGCCATAACCGGAACAACTAAAAAAGTAATCCCTATAAAAGTGCCAATAAATAATGAACGTCTTTGACCCCTTAGAAACTTTTTCATGGCAAATACCTCCTAATAAATTACACGAGACTGGTCAGCTCCGTGTGTCCTGAATGGCTCCCCCCTCCATTCGGCACATTCTTTTATAACCCTTTTTTGAAAGGGGAAAAAATAAGGAAAATTCTGAATTTTGTACTCATGATCGCAGGTAGCTTGTCTCTTGGTAATTATATACTGGATAAGTTAATTAATTGCATACAAAAAATTAAGCTTTGCCATAATAATAAAGTGGTGAAGCAAATTAAAATAGTTTATCTTATTGTACTTATCATGCAAAAAGAGAATAAAAAATATAAAAAAGAACAACCCTTGGAATCCGGACCCTCAACGAAGAAGCAATCGCGGCCAATGTCATAACCCCTTCCAGAAAGTAACCAAATGATAGCCTGGCCGTAGACACTCATTTCCAAAACGCACCGCCCCGACTGATTGTTCCACGTGTTCCAAGGTGATTTTAAAACATACATTTTGAGCCAGCCGATCAACCGGCCTTTTATTTCATCTCCTTCAAAAGACTCTGATTTTCAATGAGTAAGACCTTGCTGACAAATTCCTTGTCAGGATAGTATTTCCATACATACTTCACTATATTTTCTGCCAATCTCTTCCTTTTTTCCAGACTCTGGGCCTTCTTATAATGCCAGCAGGCCTTGGTCCAGACGGTTCCCCATTCAGGTTTAGCTGGATTAATTGTCTTTGATCGGAACACCCAAAAATTCCCCAACTGTACGTGCAGATAGGAATTTTTCTCGCCTGCAAAATAGGCAGCTCTTTCCATGGATATATCTGCCGCTGGGAGCCATCTGTGGCGGTAATCCGGATCTTTCCAAAGGTAGATATACTCCCACCCCAGCCGTATATGATATCCTGCCTTAAAAGGATTCAACCGCACAGCCTCCTCCATGGCCCTGATGATTTCCATCTGGTACCTGCGTCTATCTTCATCATCAACTTCCAGATTTCCCATCTTACTATCTCGAATTTTCCTTAATCTCCTCGTTAGCTTATACCAGTATTCCGCATTCCATCTGTCTTTTTTAATGGCCTCTTTGATCTCTTCCAAGGGTGGGTTTTGGTCTCTATTCAAGGTTGAGTTAGTGACAGTATTACAGTAGGCCTCGGCAATAAAATGTCTAATAGTCCAAATACCATTCCAGAAAATAAGCCCCAGAACCAAAAGCAATGCCAAAATCCCTTTATATTTTAAATGTATGATATGATAACGGTACAGGGTTTTATCTCGTCCATGATGCCTCTCCAGATGAAGCGCGCTATATCCTATGGCCATGATAGCTATAAGCATCAGGCAGTTGGCCGGAATATGAAGATTGAAATCGGAATAAGAGTGAATCGCCATGGCAGTTATAACAGCTAAAGGGGCAACCCCGAGGCAGATTGCAAAGGGATCAGCCCTTTTTCTCCACAATCTCAGTGTCCGATAAATATAATAAAATATTCCGGCCAGAAACAGGCAAAAACCCGTGATTCCTGCTTCAGCAAAAAATTGTGCCCAGTCATTGTGGGCATGTCGTATAAAGATATCTTTGTCTTCAGCAGCCTGATATTTGGGATACGCGTACTGGAAATTACCCACCCCAATGCCCGCTACCTTGTAATCGTCAAACATATCCATGGTTTTTTTTGCATATCTGCTCCTAGCCTCAAGGCTAACATCAAAGTATTTAAACCGTCCGATCGGGTACTCAACGCCAATATGAAGGGCATAGACTGAGGTAATGAGAAACAGAAAAAGTATGATAAATCCCTTTCTGCGATGATTTTTCCTGAAAATAAAAAACAAACTCATACACAACATGGCCCCTGCAGCCGAGATCATACCGCCTCTGGAGGCAGAGAAAACGAGTCCGATACTCATTACTACTCCGGAAAAGAGGATTAAAGTTCTTTTATTGAATCGTTGTTCCCCAGATAGGTATCGTGAAAGCCTGCCCCTTAGGCTGGTCTTATGGTCCGATATAATCTTTTTCTTTTTCTTTCTAGTCGAGAGTGCACCTGCATAGGCAGCGGCCAGAAGCAAGCACATCTCCATCAATCCTGCGAGGTGATTTCTGTTAATATAGGTCCCGCTTACATCCAAACTATAAGGCATTTTTTTGAACCACCAGATATGCCCAGACGCTGAATAGGTCTCTGCCAGGCCGTAGAGAGCCTCAAAACAGGCTGTTATTATTATCAAAAAGATTGTTAGCTCGATTCTCCTTTGGGAATTAAGCACCTGGGTTAAACCAAGAAAAAAGAGCATATAAACAGTCCATCTGATTATGGACATGCGGACAGGGTAATAATATGGTGAGAGAGAAAACCAGTCCCTGATAGGGCTTTCTGAAATTAGATCGATTGAAGCGGGTAATGATTTCTGGGCAATAACCCTCGCCTCAGGCGATAAAAGCCCTAATAGAGAATCAGGCAATGGAATGACCTGAAAAACAAGGAAGACTAAAAGAATTATAAAGGCAAAATTAAGGCTAGTGTTGGGGAATTGTACCTTATACCCATTGGTCTTAGGGTCTTTTCTTATATTCTTTATCACTAATAAAAGGCTGCCAATCAACACCCCCAGAGACATAATTGTGTAGGCATAGGTATGGACAGCCCCAAAAATGAGAGGGCTTAAAACCAAAGTAATAAGATAGATCTTGAAGGCGGTCTTATCCAAACATACGCTCGGCTAAAAATTCTATCGATTTTATAGCTGGTTCTTGTTTGAGCCTTGAATCTATTTGAGTTTAAACCGAATGGGTATCTTTACCCACATTTCAACCAACTCATCCCCCCTCTTTGCAGGATGAAAAAGCCAATTTTCGACCCCCTTTATGGCAGCCCTATCTAAAGTTTCATAGCCACTTGATCTGGCTAACCGAATAGAGGCAGCCTTGCCATCCTTGTTAACCAAAACCTCTAAGAGCACCGTTCCTTGATAGCCTCTTTTCCTTGCCAATAGAGGGTATTGGGGGGAAATGTTGCTCTTGTAAATAGGAAGGGCATAGGCAATGGGAACATCTGAAAGTGAACCAGGCACCCACTCTTTTTTTACTTTGTCAGGCGTATCTTTTATGTTTCGTAAAGCTCTCGGTATATCCACCATATCAGGTACAAAAGCAGTATCCTCCTCAAAAACATCTTCCTTTTTTTTGATTGCAGGAAAATCTGCGGGTGAAAGTTCTGCAAGTGTTTCATGCTTTTTGGGGGGCTCCTCTTTGATTATTATTTTTTTTGGCTGAATTCTTTTTTTATCCTCAATCCTTGGCTTAACGCTCAGTTTTGGTCTGGCATTTCTTATTATCTTCTTTTCTAATATAGGCTTTTTTTTAGACTTCCTAACAACTATTGATGGGATTTTAACCACAGAATGTTTTTTAACAGGTCTTGGTCCAACTATATCCATGGTCAGGGTCTTTAGTGGTACCTTAACATAAATAGGTCTATTAAATGTGTCTAACTCCACCAATGTTAAAAGTGCATGCGGGATCAAGGCCATTAAGAAAGCAAGGAAAAGAGATCGACTCAAGGCTGGCTCTCCATTGTAGTCTGCAACGAAATTCTATTTATACCAGCCATCCTTATCTGATCCAACACATGAAGGAGTAGCTGGCATGAGACCCTTTTATCGGCAAAAAGGAGGAGCCCTGGGGTATCTCGCTCTTTTGACTTTAATTCTAAAAACCAAGCAAGATCTTTTAAGGGTATCCGATTATTATCCAACAATATGTCACCGCTATCTTTGATGGTTATGGACAATAATAGCTCTTTTTCTATCCTGGCAGATGAAGAAGTGGGTAAATTGACAGATACACCCCTATGAACAGCCATGGAGAGCATTGCATAGATAAAGAAAACAAGGAGAAGAAAAACTATATCGATCAGAGGGAGAATCTCTATCCTGGCCCTTCTCTGGGTTCCAATATTAACCTTCATGGGATTTGCCCTTTTTCAGCGTTATTGTTTGATTGATTAAGCTTCTCATAGACTATTTCCAGGCTTGTAGCATACTTTTCTATGTTTGCTGTTGCCTTCTCCATCCTGGAATTGAAGTAGTTATAAGGAAAGAGTGAAAGAATAGCTATTCCTAATCCAGAGGCAGTTGTTATAAGGGCCTGGGCAATTCCAGCGGTTACTGCCTGGGGCTCTTCGATTCCTGCGCTTCCCAACATTTCAAAGGAAAGAATAATCCCTATTACCGTACCAAAAATACCCAACAAAGGAGAAACAGTGATTATGGTATCAAGTATGGGAAGATACTGACCCATCCTGTCTATCTCATCCGAAGCGGCTGTCTCCATTGCCTTTGACATACTAAACTCCCTATGGAGGATACCTGCTACCAGGATCCTTACAATAAAATCCTTTGAATCTCCGATTCTTGCCCTCACAGCTTCCCAATCTCCCATTTCAGCCAAAGATAAAACATCATTGATCAAGGCCTGATTTCTCCTATGATCCTCACCTATCCAGAAAATTGCCCTCTCAATTATCACAGTCAGGGCTATTATTGAGCAGATCAAAAGGGGATACATTATGGGGCCGCCTTTAACAAATAAATTAATCATACTGTCTCCTCTTTATCCTCTCCTCTTTTTGAAAGAATCGTGACACGAGGGGTTTTGCTAATCGGGTTTTTATCAACAAGCACCGGACACTGGTATACTGTGCTTATATTATCAGCGGTTATCACCCCAGCAGGTTCACCTATTTTATAGACACTTCCCTTATCCAAAAGGAGCATTCTATGGCAATATTGTGCAGCCAGGCTGATATCGTGGGAAACAACGATCACACTCAGCCCTTGTGTCAGGGCCAAAGATGAAATAAGCTCAAATATCTCTACCTTGTGCCGTATATCAAGGAAAGATGTTGGTTCATCCAACAAGATTATTTGAGCCCTCTGGGTCAATGCCCTGGCAATAAGCACCCGTTGTTTCTCTCCTCCTGACAACTCATGTATGGAGCGTGTTGCAAGATCAAGGGTGCCTGTGAGGTGCATAGATTGATGAGTTATTTCCAGATCTTCCTTTCCCTCAAAAGGAAAGAGGCCAGAATGAGGAAAACGACCCATAAGCACCACTTCAGAAACCGAAAAAGAAAATCTAAAGGTTTCCTCCTGAGGTACCATGGCAATACATCTGGCAATATCACCTCTTCTATAACTGGATATTGGTTTATTCATGAGTAAGATCTCTCCTTTGTGTATCTTTAGAAGGCCATCCATAATCTTTAACAAGGTGCTTTTGCCTGATCCGTTTGGGCCTATTATCCCTAAAATCTCACCCTTTTTAAGCTCAAAATCTATCCCTTCAAGACACCATTGGCTATTATACCTGAAATGGACATCTTTAAGAATCAGCTCTGGGTCCACTGGCTACCTCTCGTCTTTAATAAATATATAAAGAAAGGGGCCCCTAAAAAGGCGGTTATTACTCCTACCGGTAATTCACTGGGAGATATTATTGTCCTTGCCAATGTATCTGCTGCTATCAAAAAAACAGCACCTCCAAGGGCAGAGGCTGGTATCAATAGCCTGTGATCAGGGCCAAGGATCATCCTCATCAGGTGTGGTACAATCAGACCAACAAAACCTATTATCCCGGAAAAAGATACAACCACACCAGTGATTAATGATATTCCAAGGAATGATATCCACTTTAACCATTCTACCTCAACACCCATCTGAAGGGCAGACTCCTCCCCTCCTACTATAAGATTAAGATGACGAGAAAAGACATAGATGATACCTGAGACAATGAGGATAAGTGGAAAACTTATTGATAGCTGAACGTATTTGCTTTGTGAAAGGTCACCATACAGCCAGAACAGCATGGAATGAAGCCTGCTATCACTTGTAGTGGAAATGAAAAACATTATTACAGCCGTAAAAAATGCATTAACAATTACCCCGGTCAGAAGTAAGGTTGATGATTCCAGTCCTCCATGACGGCTACTTATGCCCATTACCAATAAAATAGTAAACAAGGCACCCAGAAAGGAGAGAAGTGGTATGCCAAATGTAAATCCAAGACCAAGAACAATGCCTATAATGGCACCTACTGCGGCTCCACTTGAGATACCAAGTATAAAAGGTTCTGCCAGAGGGTTTCTAAGGAGGGCCTGGAATACAACTCCCCCAAGAGATAGTGTAAAACCAACCAAGCCAGCCAGCAAGATCCTTGGCAATCTTATCTTAAACAGAATCATCCATGCCGTTTGATCAATTGATTCATAGCCAATGAACCAATTAAGAATATCCTTCAAAGAAATCCTGGCGGGGCCCAAACTTAGAGAAATAAGGGCTATAATGATAAGTGTTCCTGACAAAATAAGCCCTATATATATTACCTTTAAAGGAGTTACCCTCTTTTCTTCATCGCCTCTCATGCCATTCCATGTAATGTCAGTCCCGATAAATCGGGATTGGCAGTGGTCCGTGGACACTCCTCCATTCAATCTCTGGATGTATTAATCTGGCCATCTCTTCTAAGCCGATCACTATTCTTGGGGCAGCCCTGTCTATTAGATCAGAATCTATAAGGTAGACATCCCCCTTTTGGACCGCTGGTAAAGTAGGCCATAGAAACCATTCCTTTCTGGCCTTCTCAAACTCCCCTCCCATTTCCATAGATGAAATTATTATCACATCCGGTCCTTTTCTTATTACCTCTTCTATATTAAGCCTTGGATAGGTAATAGGCTGATCCCCGGTCATATTTCTCCCGCCAGCAAGCTGGATTATGTCATGGTGTATTGTGCTTTGATTTACGCTCATAAGGGGCTTTACATTTATCACCAAAAGAACCAGTGGTCTTTCTCTATTTCTTACTGCTTTAATAACTCTCGCGACCCTTTCTCTCAGACAACTAACCAATCCTTTTGCCCTATCAGTTACACCACATATCTCTCCTAATCTCTCTATGGTATCTAAGACCTGATTTACCTTTCGAGGGTTGACAACATATACCGGGATACCCGCTTCTTCAAGCATCTCAACATCCCCCCTCTTGTTTCCGTCAGCCGTAGCAATAACAAGATCAGGGCTGAGAGTTACTACTTTTTCAATATTTATATCTGTATAGGCACCTACCTTTGGTTTCTTCTGGGCATCCTTGGGAAAATAGCTAAATTGGGTAACACCCGCAAGCCTTTTGCCCAATCCGAGAAAATAGATCATCTCTGTAATGCTTGGTGCCAAAGAAATGATCCTCATAGGGACAGAGTTTACTGCCACATTCCTGCCCAAAGAATCATGGAAGACACCTGCATTTAACGATAGAGGCGCTGAGGAGAGGAAAATAATTAAAAATACATTCAAATAAATCTTTATATGAAAATACCGTTTTAATTGAGTTATCATCATCTTTGGTTGTGCCCCCCTTAGTTGATAATGCTATCTGTTATTAGTTATTAGTTATACGGTTGCGCTGCTCGTTTCGTTTATCGTCTCTCGGTTGGGCCTCTCCTTGCGCTGGCTGAATTTTGTCCAAGCAAGTGATAATTTGTACAATTGTCGGCTAGTCTTATCATAGGTATCGATCAATTCATTGCAAATATTAATATCAACATAGCCAGAATATAGGTCCCTGGCTTGACTTATAGAAACTATGGTCTCATTTGATTCTGCCATTGCATCATCAAGGTATTTTTGAAAACCTTTCTTCTGGTGCCTCTTAGAATGCCCTTCAGCTATTAATCTTGGAATTGCTTTGGCTGAACGTCTGAGTTGATCTTTTAGATCATATTCCTCTTCCTTTGGAAGCTCTGGCAAAATGTGTTTGAACACAGCAAGCATTGCTTTATAGGAGCTTTGATAAACATCC
>JAUWZC010000181.1 GCA_030615565.1 Desulfobacteraceae bacterium
AGATTTATAATATAAGAAAATATCTGCGTTTATCTGCCCGCCCTGGTGCGATTTTCGTGAAATAGGCTGCTATTGCTGTAATATTTTAGAAGTGCCACCCGCTGAACTACAGCCATACAAATCGGTCTGGGCCAGGGCGAAAATCTGCGTCCTAATCTAAACGACCTTTTCTTGTGGGTGGCGCTATGATAAATGTTATTACAACTATTATGGCAAAGGCGGTGTAGATTGTTGTAAATAACCACATCGGTGCGTTATAGAAGAGAATAGAATCGATAATATTTCCAATGAAAGAGACCTTCTTACCAGAAAGGCAGGAAGCATACCTGAGCTTAAATTCAAGCACTGTTAAAGGACAATTTACCCCCAGTAATGCCTCACAAGCAACCCCAACAATAGCTGCTAAGTGCATGATTCGAAACCATAGATTTCTTATCCATTTCCATTTAAGAATTATGCCTACGACAATGAGGATAAACCCCAGAATAACATAGATAACATATCCAAGATGAATGATAGCAATTACATCGGCTAAGAATAAATAAGGCATGATAAAAAGATAATTAATTTTCTGTAGAAACTTTTTTATCATCTAATGTTATCATACTATGTTGGTAATTCTCCAATCTTTATATTCATAGGAAAATCCTTGACTTTTTATAATTTAAGAGTATAGAGATACAATACAGATGCAGCAATAATGATTTTTTCTCTATTTAATGATCCAATCATGTCGCCAAAACAGAAGATCGTTGTATCTTTTGCAGAAAAGGTAGGAATCGTGGACGTTACCTATTTATCCGAAACAGCTCAGAGACTCGATGTCCAGCGCTCTCTTATATTTTACCAAAAAAAACCGCATGATAATATAATCAGGCTATCCAGAGAAGAAAATGTAGAGCTTATCGAATCCCCCAACCCCAAGCAGGAAATCAAGACAATTAATGAAAGATTTGGCAAAGATAAATACGATATTATTATTAAAAGTCTGGAGGACATGAGAGCCAGTATGATGGACCCATGTTGATACAAATACAAAGAAGGGGGGTGAAACTGCATCTTTATTAAAAAGGCTTAGTTATAAATAGCTTAATATGAAAAAAGGAGGATGGTTATGAATTCATTACTTTTGGCCATAATATGTTTTGTGCTTTATATTCTTGCCTATCATACCTATGGAAAATACCTGGGACAGAAGATATTCAAACTTAATCCTGATGCCAAGGTTCCTTCGAAAGAGTTACAGGATGATATCGACTATGTTCCCACAAGAAAGGAGATACTCTTCGGACATCATTTTACCTCCATTGCCGGGCTCGCGCCGATTATCGGGCCCGCTATAGCTATTATCTGGGGATGGGTCCCGGCTCTTATATGGATTGTTTTCGGATCAATTTTTGTGGGTGCAGTTCACGATTTCGGGACTCTGGTTGTGTCTATGCGGGCAAAAGGGCGTTCGGTTGGCGATTTAGTCAGTGACCTTATTAACCCCAGGGTCAGACAGCTCTTTTTGCTTATCATCTTTTTTCTGCTCTGGATAGTTATCGCACTTTTTGCCTTGATTATTGCCCTTTGTTTCATTTGGTATCCAACGTCTGTATTTCCTGTCTGGTTAGAGATACCAATCGCTGTGTGGCTGGGCTACATGATTTACAAGAAAGGGAAGAATCCTGCTCCGTTTGCCGTTATAGCGGTCATCGTCATGTACATAACCGTTATCATAGGTGCTTACCTGCCAATAAAGATGCCCGGAATGTTCGGTATGAGTGGTATAATGGTCTGGATGGTTATCCTTTTCATCTATTGCTTTATAGCCTCTACACTTCCGGTCCAAAAATTACTCCAGCCGAGGGATTACATCAATGCCCACCAGCTTTTTGTCATTTTCGCACTCCTCTTTATTGGGGCGATCTGGGCCCATCCAACGGTTGTGGCCCCGGCTCTAAACCTATCTCCCAAAGGGGCCCCAATGATTATCCCGATGCTATTTGTAATTATTGCCTGTGGGGCTATGTCTGGATTTCATTCTCTGGTCAGTTCGGGTACCTCTTCCAAACAGATTTCCAACGAAAGAGATTCCAAACTTGTAGGATATGGAGGAATGCTTATGGAGGGGTCCCTCTCTGTCCTGGTAATTGTTGCCTGTGGCGCTGGCCTTGGCCTCGGTCTTGCTATTAAGGGAGGAGAGGTCTTGACGGGTGCCGCTGCATTTACGCACCATTATGCATCGTGGACTGCCGCAGCAGGCCTTAAGCCGAAGATCGATGCCTTTGTGATCGGATCGTCCAACCTCCTGACAAGCTATGGCATCCCCATGAAAATAGCAATAACAATCATGGGAGTATTTATTGTTTCTTTTGGTGCCACCACCCTGGATTCGGCAACCAGGATTCAGCGATATATCATTTCCGAGCTGGGAGCAAGCTGGAAGGTAAAACCCATGACCGGCAGGTATACGGCAACATTTATTGCAGTAATTACAGCCATGATCCTTGCCTTTTACTCCGGAGATGGTAAGGGTGCCCTGACCATTTTTCCTTTATTTGGAGCAACCAATCAACTTCTGGCAGGTCTTTCCCTCTTGGTCCTCACCATCTATCTGTTAAGAAAGAAAAGGTCCATAAAGGCTGCCCTTATCCCCTTTATATTCATGGTGGTTATGGATGGCTGGGCAATGCTGATAAATATAACCAAATTTGCCGCTACCGGTAAGGTATTCCTGCTTGTCCTTGCAATCATCATCTTTGTACTCCTGATCTGGATGATTATAGAAACGCTTATCGCGACGAGGGTACTGGAGAGGAATTCTGAGGTTGAGCCATTTCCTTCTTTTGGTTAATCTTTACGCATTATAATAAAAAAGGCAGGCCTTGAGCCTGCCTTTTTTAATGCGTCTTAATATCTACCCCCCCCATTTCTCTTAATAGAGCAATCTTCATATAATCTTGATATAATCTTGCACACGGATAAGGAAAACGCACTATGTTTCAACGCTTTCTCTATTCTATCCTTACCTATATATTTGTTTCTGATAATAAAGGGTGTCTCTATATTATAGTAGCCTTTGGCAACCGATTTTTGATATAGTTTAGCCTGTGAAAGGCTTATTACTTTTGAATCAGGTGACTCAATGAGAAAACATAGAAAGATCGGACTGGCCTTGGGTGGTGGTGGGGCACGAGGTTTTGCCCACATAGGGGTTATGAAGGTTCTGGAAAAAGAAAAGATTGAGCCTGACATTATTGTAGGAACGAGCATAGGCGCGATTGTCGGTGGTGCCTTTGCAAGCGGGATGAAGATTGAGGAACTGGAGGAAAGGGCTTATTCTTTCTTAGAAAGTGATCTGTATGCCTCCTCAGAGCTTAAGGCCATGGGTGAAGCAGAGAGCGGAGCCGAACAGAGACTAAGCAGTAGGATTCAAAACTATTTTAAGACTAAAATAAGACTGGCAAGCGCACTCTATAAGCCCAGCATCTTGCCAATGAGCGATATGGAGGAGTTTGTGAGCTTTTTTATACCTGATATTCAAATAGAAGAAACAATAATACCTTTTAGAGCCATAGCAACCGATCTAAAAAATGGTGAATGTGTTGTCCTTAAAAAAGGCTCCTTGAGGCGCTCAATATTAGCTAGTTCCGCTGTTCCTGGAGCTTTACCCCCGGTTGAGATTAACGGGAGACAATTGTCTGACGGTGGTATCATCTGCAATGTGCCTGCGCAACACCTCTTTGAAGAAGGTATCCAAGCAGTAATTGCAATAGCTGTAGATAGGGACATAGCTTTATGCTCGGGACTTCAAACAGCTATGGACATATATGTAAGGGCTGGAGAGATACAGGGGTTTCACCTGGAGAAATACAGTCTTGAAAACGCCAATATTGTCATTAGGCCAAAATTAGGGGGTATCCATTGGACTGATTTTTCCCGATCCAAGGAGTTGATTTCCCTTGGCGAGTCAGCGGCTATAGATAGTCTTCCCGAGATAAGAAGATTGGCAAGATCAATTGCCCCGTGGTCATTAGCGGACAATATTAAAAGGTCAGTAAAAAGACTTTTTGTTGTCAGGCCATCAGGAAACGGGTAATTATACCCAGATAGATCAATAGTCCGAGTATATCGTTTGATGTGGTAATGAATGGTCCTGCAGCCAATGCTGGGTCAATGTTGAACTTCCTAAGGAGAAAAGGAACAAATGCACCGAAGGAGCCGGAAAAAAGTATTACTGTGATCAGGCTAACTCCAACACCTAAACCTAATTGAGGATCAGACAACCAGAAAGCCACTACAATGCCTAACATGATACCGCATAAAATACCGTTTATCAATGCTACCCATAATTCTGTCAAAAGCCTTTTGCCAGTATGAACTATGCTTATATCGCCTGTGGCCAAACCCCTGATGACAACAGTAGCTGCTTGAGTGCCGGTGCTTCCACCCATTGCCATTATCACTGGTATAAAAAACGATAGGGCAAGCATTTTTTCGAGAGAACCATGAAAGTGGTTAATTACTAAAGCTGATATAAGCCCTCCGAAGAGACCTAAAAGCAACCATGGGAGACGTGCCCTGGATATTTTCAATGCTGATTCTTCAGCAATTTCCTGATCTAAAACACCTGCCATCAGAGAGATATCCTCATTGGCCTCTTCTTCAATGACATCAATGATGTCA
>JAUWZC010000335.1 GCA_030615565.1 Desulfobacteraceae bacterium
ACAAATAAGGGTATTATGCTGGCTCCTGTACGCCTTGCAAGAAGTGGAGCTGTTATATGTGTCTGGGATGGAATACCAAAAAAATCAACTACAATCCCGTGCCTTCCAACCCGTGGGCTGCCACCTGCCTTCTGATCGGCAGCAGTTACCATAATCGCATTCTGCAGGAGCAACTGGTGCATCTTTTTTAGTGCCCCATCAGGTCGAACCGTGATCACATTATATGCCTTCACAATGGAGCTAATAAGACGCTCCAGATATGGGTTATCTAACTCCCTTTGAACAGCAGCCATTGGAGGGATATTTAGGTAACATAAATATATAAAAAGGTATAAATTTCCGAAATGTCCTATGACTACAATTGTTCCCTTGCCCCTTTTTATTGATTTCATCAAGTTTGATGATCCCTTAATCTCAATAAATTTACGATAGTTCTGAGCGTTAACTATTTTGTTTAGTTTCAAAAGGTCAAAAATATACATAGCAAGATGTTCGCAACTTTCTCTGCCAAGGATCTCTCTTTTTTTATTATCCAACTCCCTTCCAAAAACTACAGATATATTGGCATTGACAAATCTGTGCCGGGTCCTATCAATAAGGTAATATGTCCTTCCTAAAAGTGTGCCAAGTATAGCATTGAGCCTAAATGGAAGGAGATAGATTACCAATAGAAATGAACGGAAAGCTAGATAGACCAAAAAGTTTATCAGCATAATTTTTTTTGAACCACCTCTCATCTTTATTCATGTAGCAACTCAAGAAAGCTACGTCAACAATGAAAAGTAACGACAGCCTTGACACCCATATATTGTTCCAGTAACCTGATATTACTATGCCATTAGCAAATAAATCACTGCATAGTTTAGGGTGATTTCTCTATAAAGCCAGATATAAAGGAAAGCAAGAATTATGAAAGAAGCAATGCTCTATGAAAAGCTCTCTGACAATAGGGTAAAGTGCAATCTTTGCAACCACCGGTGTACTATAAAGGATGAGAACTATGGTATCTGCGGGGTAAGGCAAAATATTGATGGATCCCTCTTTAGCCTCGTCTATGATAGGGTCGTGGCATCCCATATTGATCCTATTGAAAAAAAACCCCTCTTCCAATTCTATCCGGGCTCCAGGGCCTATTCCATTGCAACTGTTGGATGCAATTTCACCTGCAAACACTGCCAGAACTTTGATATCTCCCAATCCCCAAGTGAGAAAAAGGGATACATTATTGGCGAGAAGATGGGGCCAGAGGAAATAGTAAAGGAAGCAGATAGTTCGGGCTGCAAATCGATTGCCTATACCTACACCGAACCTACTATATTTTTTGAGCTTGCCTATGACACAGCAAAGATAGCACACGCAAAGGGAATTAAAAATATCTTTGTGAGTAATGGGTTTATGACACCTGAAGCCTTGCGCGAGATCTCACCTTACCTTGATGGTATTAATATTGATTTAAAGGCCTTCACTGACAAGTACTACAAAGAGATATGCGGTGGCCGGCTTGAGCCGGTTCTGGAAAATATTAACCTCGCCAAAGAGCTCGGAATATGGGTTGAGGTTACAACCCTGATAATTCCAACACTTAATGATAGCGAGGATGAGTTACAGCAGATAGCCGAATTCATAAAAGATGTAGACAAAGATATCCCCTGGCACATCTCACAATTCTATCCAACACATAAATTGACAACCCTTTCACGGACACCAGTAGAAACATTGCATATGGCA
>JAUWZC010000050.1 GCA_030615565.1 Desulfobacteraceae bacterium
CTATGACTATCTCCTCTTGAAGGGCATTAACATCAAAACCCTCGGAAAATAGCCTTATTCCCCTGTTAAAGGGGATTGATGTTGATATCTTCACTATCTTAAGGCTATCAGAGGGATGAATGTGGAGAATCTGACCTGGGATGAGCCTTTTTTTAACCCCATTGTGTTCAATTATTATGTGTTTAAATACAGGAACTGGATAGAGTAGCCTCTTTAATGATACCTTGAAATAATTGCTACCAGAGCCACCTATGAGAAGATAAAGAAATCCGGATAAAAAAAGAGCTACCACTAAGAAGATAGCCCTTTTCCTTCGTCTCTTTTTCCAGTGCGGGGTTTCCTCTTTAAACAATTAGCTTCCTTTCCCTCGCCTCTTAATACTGGCAGTACCTCCTTCCAATGACTGGCCTGCCCAGATTAGAAGGACAGGACTTGCCACGTAAATAGAAGAATAGGTTCCAACCAGTATACCAACTGAGAGGGCAAAGGCAAAATCATGGATCACACCACCACCTAATATAAAGAGGGATGCAACAACAGTGAGGGTAGTTGCTGATGTAAGCAGGGTCCTACTCAATGTCTCATTAATGCTCTGATTTATCACCTTTGCAAAATTGCGACCTCTGGAGCGTCTGTTATTTTCTCTGATCCTATCAAAAACAACAATTGTATCATTCAGGGAGTAGCCAACTATGGTGAGCAGTGCGGCTATAACTGTTAATGTTACTTCCCTGTTGGTGAGGGCAAAGGCCCCTATTGTTATGATTACATCATGAAAGAGTGCAATAATGGCGCCAAGGGCGTATTCTAAGCGCAGGGACCAGCATAGGCCAATAGTAATTAGTAGGGCAACAGCAATAAGCCAGATAATACTCATTCCTATTGCAGAGATTATATAAACTCCAAAGGCAAGTGAGGCTGCCATAATTATACTCATTGTCCACTTGTATTCAAACCTGCCGGATATATATATAACCATAAAAAGGAGTGCATAAAAGATAGCAAAAAGGGCCTTTTCTCTTAAATCTTTCCCCACCTTTGGCCCCACCATCTCCACCCTCCTGACCTCCACATTTGCCTCCCCGAACATGCTATCTAAAGAATTTTTGACCTTATCAGATAGTCCACTGAGCTCGATATCGGTTCTGTTAACCCTTATCAAATATTCAAATTTCCCTTCTTCCCCGAACTCCTGGATAATGCTATCTTCCAGGGCGATCGATTTTAATGAACCCCTGATATCATCTGGTGTTATAGAATGATTGAACCTTACCTGAACCAGTATACCGCCCGAGAAATCAACACCATAATTAGGCCCACCCCGAAATATTAAAAGAATGATAGCCAAGATTATCAAAACCCCAGATAGAAGATGGGCTATCTTTCGTTGCCCAAGGAAATCAATATTAATATCCGGTTTTATAAATTGCATTTTCCTCTCTATACTACTGTTTGTTGTGTTTGCTTGCCCTGTGGAATCCCCAGTAAGGGATCCTCCGAAGGAGGAATTCCACAGGGTAGAAGTTTAAATCCCTGAATCCCTGAATCCCTCAATTCCGAAATTCACAATTCACAATTAAATGCTTATTCTCTTCATTCCCCGTTCAATAATGAGATAGTCAAAGATTAGTCTGGTGATAAATAGAGCTGTGAAAAGGCTGACAACAATACCTATACTTAAGGTTACAGCAAATCCCTTCACCGGCCCGGTTCCAAACTGAAATAGAACCAAGGCAGCGATCAGGGTGGTGATATTGGCATCAAGTATAGTTACAAGGGCCTTGCTATAGCCGCCGTCAACTGCTGCCCGCGGGGTTTTCCCCAATCTCAGTTCTTCACGGATCCTTTCAAATATAAGTACATTGGCATCTATTGCCATACCTATAATCAGGATGACGCCTGCTATGCCAGGCAGTGTTAAGGTGGCACCGAAAAATGCCAGTCCTGCCGCGATAAAGAAGATATTTAAAAAAAGGGCCAAATCAGCAAGGATTCCTGCAAATCTATAGTAAAAAACCATAAAGAGGATAACAATCAGTCCCCCGATTATCATTGATTTTAGCCCCTTATCAATGGAATCCTTCCCCAGGGAGGGGCCCACTGTCCTCTCTTCAATGATCTTAACAGGTGCTGGCAGGGCACCTGCCCTCAAGACAATGGCCAGATCCCTGGCCTCTTCCATGGAAAACCTGCCTGTTATCTGGGCCCTTCCACCTGAAATTCTATCCTGTATAACCGGAGCACTATTTACAATATCATCTAGGACAATAGCCAATCTCTTCTTTATGTTGGCCCCTGTAATCTGCTCAAAAAGCCTTGCCCCACGGGAATCAAATGAAATAGAAACATAGGGCTCATTGTATTGACTATCTATCTGCACCCTGGCATCGGTCAGATACTCACCGGTTATAACAGCCCTCTTTTTCAAAAGAAAGGGTATCTTTCTTTGAGAACCAGCCACCCCCTTTGTCTGGTAAAGGATCTCATCTCCTGGTGGTATATTTCCCCTCAATGCCTCTTCCAGGCTATTATCCTCGTCTACCAGTTTGAACTCCAGAAGGGCAGTTTTTCCTATAATATCAATAGCCCTTTTAGGGTCCTTTATCCCTGGGAGTTGAACTAAGATCCTATCCCTCCCCTGGGGCCGGATATCCGGTTCGGCCACACCAAACTGATCGATCCTGTTAGTTATTGTTTCTACTGCCTGATCTACAGCCATCTTCTTGATATGCTGCTGGGCCTTTTGAGAGAGGACTAACGCCAAACTAAGATCACTTTCGCTAAACAATCCGGATTCAACAGCAAGGCCCGAAAAATCTTTTGTGACCATCTCTTCAACGGCCTTCCTGTCCTCGCCCCTTATTAAGGTAAGGCCAATCCTGTCTGAGCCAATTCTTTTTAGCGCCTGATACCTGATCTTAGCTTTTCTGAGGCTGTATTTTATATCCTCAATCGTTCTCTCGAGGTGGCTTTCCACAGCCTTTTGGGCCTGGACCTCCAACACAAGATGCATACCACCTTTTAGATCAAGTCCCAGGTGAATCTTTTCCTCAGGTAGTATATTAGGCCACCAAGAGGGTAGTGTTTTGCTGATAGTGGGAGTTAAATAGATCAATGCAACAACAATTGTAATTAGAACAATCAATCCCCGCCACTGTAATTTTTTTGACACGATTTACTCCTTAGCTCGCACCCTCTGACTTTCTGATTACCCCTGCTATGGAGCCTCTTGTAATCTTGACCCTGACTTTTGGGGATATTTCAACAGTAACTACATCGTCACCCAAACCAGTTATAACACCATGCAGACCCCCGGAGTTGACTACTTTATCCCCTTTTTTCAGGTCGGATAGAAGTTGCTTATGCTGTTTTGCCTTTCTTTGCTGGGGTCTGATTAAAAGAAAGTAAAAAATGGCAAATATAATGATCAAAGGTAAAAATGCACCCAGACCGCCTCCTCCACCACCTCCGGCACCTCCAGTGCCCATAGCGTAAACTAAATTAAACATGTATCTTCCTCCATTTCTCTTTAAGATTTATAAAGATTCCTTCCCCTGTATAAAAACCATGGCTAAACTCAGCCAGTCTATCATCTCTTATGGCCTGCCTTATCTCATTCATTAGATGAGTGTAATAATAGAGATTATGAATTGTATTTAATCTAAAGGAAAGTATTTCCTTTGAAAGAAAGAGGTGTCTTAAATAGGCCCGCGAATAATTGGAGCAGGTGTAACAAGCACATCCCTCTTCAATAGGAGAGCTATCTCCTGCATACTGTGCATTCTTTATTACAAGCTTTCCCTTATTGGTAAATAGCATACCATTTCTGGCATTGCGAGTAGGCAATACACAATCAAACATATCCACACCCATTTTCACTGATTCAATTATGTCCTCAGGTGTTCCTGCTCCCATAAGATATACTGGCTTTTCCTCTGGAAGAAATTCCATTGTTGCCCTAATCACTCCTTCTCTTGTAAGTTTATCTTCTCCAACAGATAACCCGCCTAGGGCATAGCCGTCAAACCCCATACTTACAAGGCCCTTGGCACTCATCTCACGCAGTTCAGGATAAACCCCACCCTGAACAATTCCAAAAAGGGCTTGTCCATTTTTTTTCCCTTCCTCAAGACATTGCCGGGCCCATTGTTCAGTAAGCTTAACTGAGGCAAGGACATAGTTGTGCTCAGCACCAGAGGGTATACATTCATCAAATGCCATGATGATGTCTGCTCCAAGGGCCCTTTGGATTTCCATAACCTTTTCCGGTCCAAGAAAATGGGTTGAACCATCTAAATGTGACCTGAAGGTAACCCCATCAGGTGATATAGTCCTAAGTTTTGAAAGGCTATATACCTGAAATCCTCCACTATCAGTCAGAATTGGCCCTGACCAGTTCATAAATCGGTGAAGACCTCCGATGTTCTCTATCAGTTTATGGCCTGGCCTAAGGTACAGATGATATGTATTGGCCAGGACTATTTCAACCCCTGCATCCTTTGCCTCCGTAGGTGAAACCCCTTTAATAGCTCCTGAAGTCCCAACAGGCATAAATACAGGGGTTTCAAGTCTGCCATGATCTGTTACTATCTCCCCAAGCCTGGCTTTGCTTGATTGACACCTTTTAAAAACCCGGAATTTCAAAGTGATGATTCCCTTTTAAGTGCCTAAAATGATCTAAAGTTTAACCCGCCGTAAAGTCTGGCGGGTAAAAGTGAACTAAAGTGCCTAAGGCTTAAATGTTAACCTGCAACAAAATTCTGCCCATAACTTTAGCTCACTTTAGGCACTTATAACTTTAGGCACTTTTATTTTAGGTTATCAGCATTGCATCCCCGTAGCTGTAAAACCTGTACCTGCTTTCTACTGCCCAGCGATAGGCCCTCATAGTCAAATCAATTCCTGCAAAGGCTGCTACCATAAAAAAAAGTGAAGAACGGGGTAAATGAAAGTTTGTTATTAGGGTATCAATCACCTGAAACTTAAATCCCGGATAGATTAACAGATCAGTAGTTCCAGAATCAGTTACTATTTCCCCTTTTCTTTTATATATAGTCTCTAGGGTCCTTACAACTGTGGTACCCACGGCAATAATTCTTCTTCCCTCTTTTTTTGCTCTATCAATAGAGTTTGCAGAATAATGACCTACAAAATATGATTCTTTCCCTAAGCGATGTTCTCTGATGTCCCTTACCCTAACAGGCCTAAAGGTATCATGCCCAACCAGGAGTGTTATACTGACTATATCTACACCCAGGGATTGAAGAGACTTGAGCAGCTCACGGGTAAAATGAAGACCGGCTGTAGGTGCTGCAACTGCTCCTGAAAAACGGGAGAATATGGTCTGATATCTTTCCCTGTCTATTTCTGATCGTCTATCATTGCCGTTTCTTTTAATATAAGGAGGCAGTGGAAGGCAACCTCTTTTTTTTAATACATAATCAAGACTGTGTTTACCCTCAAATCTGAGCTGTACCATCCCGTGTTCACCTAACATTTTAACAACAGCTATCAGGCCATCTGGAAACAGTATAGTGCTTCCTGTTTTTGGCCTCTTTGATGTCTTCACCAGGCACCAGCGTATGTCTTGCCCACTTTTAGGTGGCTTAGTAGGATGGTCAAGAACCAAGATTTCGACTCGCCCTCCAGTTTCCTTTTGGCCATATAATCTAGCTGGCACCACCCTGGCATTATTTACAACCAACAGGTCGCCCTCTCTGAATAGTGAAGGGAGATCAAAAAAATAATAATCGGCGATTTCTCCTGTAGACCTTTTTATACATAGAAGACGAGATCCATCTCTTTTCAAGGTTGGCTCTTGTGCAATTAATTCAGCAGGGAGCTCATAATCATAATCTTCCAGACAATACATATGTACTTTGTTCGCTCCTTCCATCCTTCTTTTCCCAAACTTATCAACCAAACAAATAAATGTCTATGCAATATGGAAATTACTAAGATATTAATTACCTAAAGATATAAGTCAATAGAAGGCCAAAACACATGGCTAGAAAACCAATTATCCGTAATTGATTATTAGGTACTTGCTGGATTTGTTGTAACCACTTTTTCATCTTATCGGGAAATGCCAGATAAGGTAGTCCCTCAACAATAAAGACAAGTCCCAAAAGACAAAATAATAATTTCATTTAACAACACCGATCAAATGATAGGATACTTAATACGATAAAATGGGAAAAACCCTTCCTTCAACTCTCCTCAGTAACCTAGGCCTTCATAATTGTCCAGATGCCCACACAAATAAATCCAAGGCCAGCTATCCAAGAGAGATGCTTGGAATTTACATGCTGGGCGAGAAAGGAACCTACAAGAACCGCAATTCCTGATGCCATAACAAGGGCAAGAGCTGATCCAAGGAATACTGTAAGCTTGCTGTTCGTTGGTCCTGCTGCATAAAGTAGCGTTGCAAATTGAGTTTTATCTCCCAGTTCAGCTATGAATATAGTCGAAAACACTGTTAAAAGTAACTTTACATCCATTTTAAACCTCGCCTTGAAGAATACATCAAAATCTATCCAATACTTGGCCAGTGATCGTCCCATGGTCTTATTTTTTCATAGGCATGAGAGGCCTGTAGCACTAAATCATCTCTTTGGCGCGGACCAATGATCTGAAGACCCGCTGGAAGGCCATTTTTGGTAAGACCTACTGGGACAGTGGCAGCGGGGTGACCAGACAGATTAAAGGGATAGGTGAAGGCGACTGCCCCAAGAATTGGGATAGGGTGTCCATCAATCTCCGCCGGAGGAGGGCCTTTTGAAGCAAAGGCCTCTGTCGGCATGGTGGGGGTGAGGAGGAGATCAAACCTCTCAAAGAGATCTCCCATGATTTGGTTCAGCTCTGTCCATACTTTCTGTGCTTCAATATGGTCCTCCATGGAAAAAGATTTAACCTGATCAAGGGAGTTCACCAGGGTTTTTCCCATCTCTTCACGGTTTTTATCAAGATCTTGGTGTAATTGGCTGTATAATTCACAATTGAAGATTTTGGACCAGGTTTCACCTACATCTGGTAATGATCCTTCCCAGCTCTCAACTATATGTCCCATTTCCTCAAAACGTTTTGCGGCTTTTTCTACTAGGCTCATCACATCTTTCTGCACCCTGGCATATCCCAAAGTAGGGCTGAAGGCTATCCTGAGATCAGTGGGAATATCTTCCAGGCATTTTAAAAAAGAATGTTCTGGAGAGGGGAGGGAGTAAGGATCAGAAGCATTGTATCCAGAAACACAGTCCAGATAAAGGGCGGCATCCTTCACAGTCCTGGTCAAAGGACCCATGCACCAGATCGGATGTGTTTGCAGAAGAGGGAAGGGACCCCTGGGGATTCTACCAAAGGATGTCTTTAATCCAAAACAGCCGGAATATGAGGCTGGAATGCGTATGGAACCGCCTGCATCAGAGCCTGTGGCTATAGGAACCATTCCTCCTGCCACTGCAGCAGCAGAGCCCCCGCTGGATCCACCAGGTGTGCGTTCTGTATTCCAGGGATTTCTGGTCACACCATAGAGCATATTTTTTGTAAAGCCAGTGAACCCAAATTCAGGGGTATTGGTTTTTCCTACAACAATGGCACCGGCTGCCTTAAGCCTTGCCACCTGGATTGAATCCCTCTGGGCAATATTGTTTTTGTAGGGAACTGAGCCGAAACTAGTCACCATTCCTTTCACGTCTTCGAGGTCCTTAACACCTATTGGTATGCCGACTAGGAGTCCAGTTTCTTGACTTGAAGCGAGACGCTCTACTATAGACCTTGCCTCCCTCATTGCTTGATCAGCCCGTACGGAGACAAATGCATTAAGAACGGGATTAACCGCCTCTATTCTTTGTAATGTCTCTTCCATCAGTTCAACGGGAGAGAGGTCTTTTGACCTGATGAGTTTTGCAAGTTCCTGTGCAGAAAGCAAGGGGTCAAACCTTTACTATTAACTAGAAGAATTATTCCATATTTGAGTCAGCTTTTGAAAACGACGTCTCAGATCAGAATCATTCTCCATTCTTGATAATAGACGTTTTCTGTTTTGAGTTAATGCCGCGACACTCACACCACCCAATGTTCGGCCAATATGGGCAAGACTCATTTTTCCGGCCAGAAAAAAACAGCATAGTTCCATAAATACAGAGCGGACAGCCTGGCATGCCGAACGCCTTTGATACAATTCTGGGATTGATACCTCGAATTCCAGGGATACCTGCCGGGCAATCTGATCTATTGTACTTGGTCCGGTTTCCAGTTCCTTTAGTCCGGGCAGTTCTCTTGTATCTTTTTTTTTCCTGGAGAGGAACTGTTCGTAAATCCAATCTACAAAGGCATTTGATCCCAGTACCACTTGACCTTTAACATCTTCCCAAAAGGTGATATTCATATCCTTTCCAATACCGTTCAATACAAACTGCTCGTATCGTTTCCGACCGTTACGATCATCAGCTTTTCCAACCATTGCAAGAATTTTTTCCTGAGAAACAAAAGATTGCCGGTGCTTCAAACTAACGTACCCACGGTAACTACTCCAAGGGTAGCTGCGAATAATTTGCTTCTTCTCATCAATCTCAAGCTGAGAATATTTTTTGATTCGTACTGGATTGAGGTGCAAATATCGACTCAGTTCAATGAGATAGCTGTCCGAATCCACAACGATGGCCTTGTAACGGCCTTGGAAAAGGTGGCCGCTTCGCCTATGGCGGCGGTTGTAATAGACTATATAGGCTGTATTAAAGCGCTGCATGAAACTCTTAAGATTTGCTTCTTGGGTCATGAGAAGAAGATGAAAATGGTTTTCCATGAGTACATAGGCATGAACTTCGATTCTGTAAAGCTTTGCACTTTTATCAAGGATTTCTAAAAACCTGCCTCTGTCATGGTCATTGCTGAAAATCTCTTTCTTCTCATTGCCCCGGCAGGTGACGTGATACCAGGCACCAGGATACTCTATGCGTATGGGTCTTGCCATTTTCTCCTGAACATCTGATGGGATTAGTTTTTTCTATAAAGCCTGATCACTTTCTTTTTAGCATAAAAATTAGCTTTAGTCAATAGTTTAGGTTTGACCCCATTTCTGATACCTGCCTCTTCAAAACCTTTCTTCCGTAAAAGACAACTGTCGCACTCACCGCAAGGCAGGCCATCTTTTCCAGGGTTATAACAGCTAAGGGTCATTGAATAGTCTACACCTAAAGATATCCCCTTTTTTATGATCTCCCCCTTTGTCATATATATCAGGGGTGCATGTATCTTTATCCCTTTTCCCTCCACGCCTGCCTTTGTTGCAAGATTAGCTGTCTTTTGAAAGGATTCTACAAATTCTGGTCTGCAATCAGGATAGCCGGAAAAATCAATGGCGTTAACACCAATAAATATATCTGTTGCATCTAGAACCTCGGCCCAGGCAAGGGCATAGGCCAAAAAGATAGTATTTCTTGCCGGAACATATGTAATAGGAACCTTCCCTGTGCTTATCTCTTTTAGTTTTCTCCCTTGAGGTATTGGAATATCTTCTGTAAGGGCTGAGCCACCAATAGTGCCCAGGTCAATGTGAAGGATGAGATGTCTTTGTGCCCCAAAATGTTTCGCAACTTTCTGGGCTGCCTCAAGCTCGAGCTTATGCCTTTGCCCATAATCAAAGGAGAGGGCATATATATCATATCCCTCATGTTTTGCTATAGCCATAATTGTTGTGCTATCCAGACCACCGCTTAAGAGCACAACAGCTTTTCTTAACATTTTAAACGCCTCTTGTATTCTCTCCCCAGATATACTTGTGTAATTGTATGTGAAGCCTGACCTGCAAATGATCCTCAAGTATCCAGGTAGCTAATTCCTTGAGGTCCATCTTATTAAATACAGGGGAAAAATTAATAAATAGTTTTCTTCTTCTTTTTATGGCTGAATGATCTAATATCTTCTTAGCATAAAGATAATCTTGCCGGTGAGCAATAACAAATTTTAACTGATCATTAGTGGTTAGGTAATCCAGGTTTTTCCAGTAATTCTTGTTATCCATCCCACTTGATGGGCATTTAATATCAACGATCCTGATACATCTTTTATCTACCGAGCTTATATCCTGACTCCCATTTGTCTCAAGTAGCACGGTGTAACCATTTTTAATAAGAGATGATATCAAATCAGGTGTTTCATCTTGGATAAGGGGTTCCCCTCCTGTCACCTCCACCATGTTACAGTCAAATCTCTTCACCGTGGCAAGAATGCTGTCAAGGAAAATATCATCCCCTTCTTCATATGCATATTTTGTATCACAATACTTACACCTTAGATTACACCCTGTTAGCCTGATAAATATACAAGGACAGCCGGCGAATGTGCTTTCTCCTTGGATGCTATAGAAGATTTCATTTATTTTTAACATTATACATCTTAAAAGAGGGCTTCCAGCAATTCAATGACTGATGAAACACCAATGAGTTCTATATCTATCTTACCTTTCAGTGTTTTTACGCTTTTTTTTGAAACTAAACATCGTGAAAAACCTAATTTTACTGCCTCTTTCAATCTGAGCTCGGTCTGGCTTACACCCCTGACCTCCCCGGAGAGCCCAACCTCACCAAAGGTAACAGTGTTTCTTGGGATCGGTTTATTAAGAAAACTTGAGGCAGTGGTAGAGATAATTCCAAGATCGATAGCAGGCTCTTCGACCTTTATCCCCCTAGCTACATTTATGAAGATATCTTTATTAGAGAGATTAACTCCTCCTCTCTTAGATAAAACCGCAACAAGCAGGCTAACCCTGTTTGGGTCAACACCAATGGTAGTTCTGCGTGGTATGGCAAGGGAACTGGAGCAAACAAGGGCCTGCATTTCTATCAGTAATGGTCTGGATCCTTCCATGCAGGAAATAACTACAGAGCCACTAACATCTTTTGATCTCTCCTCTAAAAAGATCTCTGATGGATTGCGAACCTCTTCCAATCCATTATCCATCATCTCAAATACCCCTATCTCGTTAGTGGGGCCATATCTGTTTTTTACAGACCTTAAGATTCTATAGATATGGGATCCATCTCCTTCGAAATAAAGCACAGTATCCACTAAGTGCTCCAGAACCTTTGGACCTGCTATTGCCCCATCTTTTGTTACATGTCCGATTAAAAATATTGCTCTTCCAGAGGTTTTTGCCAGGTTCATGAGCTTGGTTGTAACCTCTCTTACCTGCCCGATAGAGCCTGGAGCAGAACTGAGAGATTCAGTAAAGATTGTCTGGATTGAGTCAATAACTATTATCTGTGGGGCAAGTTCATCAAGCCTATCAATAACATCTTCTAAACATGTTCCACTTAATAAATAAAGCTCAGATGAGTCATCAGATGAGTCAGTTGAGATCCTCTGTGCCCTCATCTTTATTTGTTGAACCGATTCCTCACTTGAGATATAGAGGGTTTTAAGACCTTGCTGGGCCAGTCTCTGTACAACCTGTAAAATCAAGGTAGATTTCCCAATACCAGGGTCTCCTCCAATTAAGACAATGGAGCCTGGAACAACTCCTCCCCCAAGGGTCCTATCGAATTCATTCAATCCTGTTTTATGTCTGGCCTCTTTGTCTATGTTAACAGTATCGATCCTTTGAGGCCTCCCTAAGAGATCTTGTCTTCTTTCTCTATCCTGGTGGTGGCCTATTTCAGTCAGTTCCTCTACAAATGAGTTCCATACGCTACAATCAGGGCACCTGCCTAACCATTTTGGGGCCTTATAACCACAACTTTGACATACAAATATAGTTTTTTGCTTGGCCAATTCAATGCCTCCATTTATGCTTCTTTACTGCCGCCCTTTAATGCCACACCCGGGAGGGTGGGGATGGAGGCGGATAATGAATTATTTCCTTTTTTCAAGGCCCGCCCGGAAGGGCGGGGTCGTTGACTTGTTCACAGCTTTCCATTTATAGAAGCCTGGCTGCGGTCAACGGATAACTGTGAACGTTTGGTCTATATTGTTATTTTCTTTCATCAGTCTTCATTAGTCAATGTAAAACAGCCCCTGCATTTCCAGTTCTTTAACTCTAGGGAAATAAAAATTAAGAAGATCTTCCGGGTTGACAAAGTGCGATG
>JAUWZC010000160.1 GCA_030615565.1 Desulfobacteraceae bacterium
GGTTAAGGGCTTTCTGGTAATTATTAACCCTGGTAAGTGAGCCACAAAAGATTAATGCCTTAATTTTGCCTATTTCACTTAAATTCTTAAGGATACTTGTCCGGATATTACACCTCTTTAAAGGCCTTTCTAAGAGGTTAATCAGTCCTGGATCGTTATAAAGCACAAAAGGATACCTTGTATTCAAGGTAAGGCCCTGATAATGATCATATAGGCCCCTGTTGCTATGATAAAAAAGAGGTGAGTCAAGCCAAAAAACTTTCCCTTGATAACTATATGATTCCAGGAAATCTTCAAGGAGAGCCAGGGTCTTTTTGGTACCTTCTACTGAATTTTCACTAATCCAAAGAAAGATCGGAATTTTTCCCTGAATAAAGGCAGCAGCCTTTTTAAGTAAGTCAGTTTTCAATTTTAGGCTAAGACCACTGCCCTCACCCATCTGGGGACTGGCAAGGAGTACTGCATCGGCATAAGGTAGAACCTTTTTTAAAAGAGAACCAAGACCGTCATTGTCAATATCTCCCTTATCATTAAGGGGGGTAATGAGATCAACTATCAATCCTTTAGGTGCTTTATTGACTTCCATTTAATTTGAATTCCTTTCCACCTAAGAGCCCATGTAAATGGACAATACCTTTAACCCTTTTTGCCTTATCCACAACGGGTAACACCGTAATAGCATTGTGTTCCATTAAGGTTACTGCTTCGGATACCTTTTTCCCTTCCTGGATCATCTTTGGAGATGTTGACATTATTTTATCCACCTTTAATCCCATTATATCTTTCCATTTTAAAAGGGATCGTCTGATATCACCATCTGTGACAATACCAAGTAGAATAAGGCTATTATCTACAACAAGAGATGCACCTAATTTTTTCTTATTGACCTCAAAAATGGTCTCCCTGACTGTTTGATCTATAGAGACTAAAGGTACCTGGTCTCCTGTTAACATAACCTCTTTGATATTAATTGAAAACCTGTCCCCCAGGCTACCACCTGGGTGAAACCTTTTAAAGTCCTTTATGTTGAACTGCTTTCGGTTTATAAGAACAACAGCTAAAGCATCACCCATTGCCAGAGCAGCAGTTGTGCTGGTTGTAGGTGCAAGACCCAAAGGACATGCCTCTCTTTCTACACCTACATTTATAAATAGATGACTTTGTTTTGCTAACGGTGATTCCGGATCTCCACAAAAGGCAATAAGTTTTGCGCCAAGATTTTTCAGGATTGGTAAAATATTTACTAACTCATTTGTATAGCCACTGTTTGAAATAGCTATAACAATATCATTAGCCGTAACCACACCCAGATCACCATGAACTGCCTCCACTGGGTGTAAGAAGAGTGAAGGAGTGCCAGTGCTGTTAAGAGTTGCCATGATTTTTCTGCCAACTAAACCTGATTTACCAATGCCTGTAAAAATTACCCTTCCTTTGCTATTTAGAATCATCTCTACAGCTTGTTCAAACTCCGGCCCTATCCTCTCAATTAAATCAAGGACCCCTTGGGCCTCAATCTGTAATACTTCTCTGGCTTGTTTAATTAAGCTTGAGCTTTTTTTCATATTTGCTTTATCTTAAACTCCTTTCTGGCAAGCCTTCCCAAGAGATCAAACTCATATGGATTTTGCAATATGTTTTTTCTGCCAAGGGGATCAAGGCTGGCACCGCAAAAGATTATTGATCCCAGGCTATAGAGCCTAAAAAAGCTCGCCATGTATATTCGCAAGAATAACATTAACAGAGCGATCTTTACAGGTATCGTTTTTATAGATTCAATATCCCTACACCTTTCTATATGTCTTGGTGCAATGATTAATATCTTTCATGGGTAATTTGCAAGGAGATTATAGAAAGGATTTAATCTAATCTGCCAGTAGAATATAATCAAATAAGAAACTTGGCAAGGATTTATAATCTTACAAGATTCCAATATTCTTCCATGCTACTAATATCTCAAATTGGCTTTACAAGGAAGAGATAATTATGTTAAGAAATTTATATTTAAAAAAATTCGATTATAATCGGACAGGATATATAAGACTGTTTAAAAAAGAACAATTATTGAGGAGTAATAAATGTCTGGACATTCAAAATGGGCCTCCATAAAACATAAAAAGGGAGCAGTTGATGCTAAGAGGGGAAAGGTTTTTACTAAACTTATCAAGGAGATTACTGTTGCTACAAGGATGGGCGAAAAAGATCCAGATTCCAACCCAAGATTAAGGGTGGCTATAGCTGCAGCCAAGGCAGAAAATATGCCCAAAGAAAACATCGAAAGGGCTATAAAGAAAGGAACCGGAGATTTAGAAGGCTCTAACTATGAAGAAGTCACCTATGAAGGATATGGCCCAGGCGGCGTCGCTGTTTTGCTAGAGGTATTGACTGATAATAAAAATAGGGCCGTAGCAGATGTTAGACACCTGTTTGAAAGATCCGGAGGTAACTTAGGGGAAGCAGGTTGTGTGGCCTGGATGTTCTCTCAGAAGGGTCTTATCATTTTTCAAAAAGATCAGACAGATGAAGATATGTTGTTTGAGCTGGCCTTAGAGGCTGGGGCTGATGACATCAAAGAAGATGAAAAAGAAATTGAGGTAATAACTGAACCTTCTTCTTTTGAACAGGTAAAAACTGCCATTGAGAATGCAGGGCTACGTTATACCCTGGCAGAGATAACTATGATCCCCAAGACAACTGTTAAGATTGATGGTAAACATGCTCAACAGATGTTAACCCTGATGGAAAATCTGGAAGATAACGAAGATGTTAGCCATGTGTATGCTAATTTTGACATCTCCGATGAGGTTATGGAGGCCATCGAATGATGTTGGTCATTGGAGTTGACCCCGGCTCTCTAACTACAGGTTATGGCTTAGTAGAAAAAAAAGGAGGTAGGTTAATTTACGTTGGTGGAGACACAATTTCCTTTCCTCATTCTTTGCCATTCAATGAGAGGATCCATAAAATTTTTAGATCCTTTCTTGAAATTATCCAGACATATCATCCAGAGGAAATGTCTATTGAGGATGTCTTTTTTGCCAAAAATGTTAAAAGTGCCTTAAAGATAGGCCACGCAAGGGGAGCTGCTCTGATAGCAGCTATTCAGTGTGGTCTTAGAGTTTTTGAATATACTCCTTTGCAAATTAAACAATCGGTGGTTGGCTATGGAAGAGCAACAAAGGAACAGGTGAGATCCATGGTCAAGCTTATCCTTAAACTCGATACTCAATTCTCTTTAGATACATCAGATGCATTAGCCATAGCAATATGCCACCATAACTGGACAAGGTTTGAGCCTGAAGTAGTTAAAGTTAAAGGTAATTAAATATATCGGAATTTCAATAACTTACTGAAATTATAACTCTTTTTATTTCGTGCCATCGATGTGGAGCTATGGAGTACTGGAGTAATGGAGATCCGTGCGAAAGAATTATTTTTTCTCCTAAACCCATCACTCCATGACTCCAATACTCCAATTGGGGCGAAGCCCCTAAGTTCAGTTAAAAGTTATTGGTTAATGGTTAATTGGTCAGTTTCGAGTTTCAACTTGTGGGTTCTTTGATATATCCACTTTAAACTTTAGCTCACTTTAGGCACTATTACATGATAGCTCATCTAACTGGAATACTATTTAGTAAAAGCCCTCAGTCGGTAGTGGTAGATACAGCCGGTGTTGGCTATCAAATTTTTGTTCCCTTATCCACATTCTATCAACTTCCAGATGAGATGGAAAAGGTAAGTCTGCATGTTTACACGCATGTCCGGGAAGATATGCTTCAGCTATTTGGCTTTCAGACAGAGGCAGAAAAAGAGATTTTTTTATTACTGATCTCTGTATCTGGAATCGGCCCTAAATTGGCATTAAACATTCTTTCTGGTATTGGAATTAAGGAACTCCTCAGTGCCATTGTGAGCGCTGATTCTGAAAGGATTGTTGCTATTCCAGGTGTTGGTAAAAAGACGTCTCAGAGGATAACCCTGGAGTTAAAAGAAAAGGTGTCTGATATTTACGAAGGCATAGAGGTACTTCCAATGGAGAAGGTGCAGATAAGGAATAAAGAGATTTTTGATGATGCTTTATCAGCACTTATCAATCTTGGCTACCCGAGTAGGTCTGCCAAGATCGTTATAGAGAATGTTTTACGCAATGATAATGATATAAATCTTGACACATTACTGAAAGAGGCCTTAAGGAATATGGCAAGCGGAAGTTCTCTTAAAGTGAGAGATAAAAAACTCTAATGTCCGTTGGATGTTGTCTGCAGACAAAAGAAAACTTTTGAGAAAAAAACGATAAACCACCAGATCCGCCTGCAGCGGAGCAACTATCAGCGGATATTTATTTATTAATCATGGAAGAAGGAATTACAGATCCAAAACTTAAGGTAGATGAAGGCCAAACCGAAGTCAGCCTCAGACCATTTACATTGGATATGTTTATTGGACAAGAGGATATGAAAAGAAATCTGAGGATCTTTATAGAGGCAGCAAAAGGGCGGTCAGAGGCCTTAGATCACGTTCTCTTTCATGGTAGTCCTGGTCTTGGAAAGACGACTCTAGCCCATATAATATCCAATGAACTTGGCGTAAACATAAAAAGTACCTCGGGACCAGTTTTAGATAGGCCAGGTGATTTGGCAGCTATATTAACATCCTTAGAGCCCAGAGATGTTCTATTTATTGATGAAATCCATAGGCTGAATCATGTGGTGGAAGAAATACTTTACCCTGCTTTGGAGGATTTTAAACTAGATATTATTATTGGCCAAGGACCGTCAGCCAGGACAGTGAAACTCTCCATTCCGCCCTTCACCTTGATTGGTGCTACTACACGAACAGGCCTGCTCACACCTCCTTTAAGAGACAGGTTTGGCGTTATTTCACGTTTGGAGTTTTATAAGCCTGAGGAATTGCAGCAGATTGTGTCAAGGACTGCAAAGCTTCTTGATATTCAGCTTGATAAAGAAGGTGCCTTCGAGATTTCAACAAGATCAAGGGGAACACCAAGAATAGCTAATAGGTTACTAAAGAGGGTAAGAGATTATGCACAGATTGAGGCTGAAGGGGTGATTACCCATTCAGTGGCAGAAAAGGCTTTAGACATTTTGGAGGTGGATGGAAAGGGTCTGGACAAAATGGATAGACAAATCATGCTGACAATAATTGAAAAATTTGACGGTGGTCCAATAGGGGTTGACACCTTATCTGCTGCCCTGTCTGAAGAAAAGGATACACTGGAAGAGGTTTATGAACCATTTTTGATCCAAAGTGGTTACATAAATCGTACGCCAAAAGGAAGAGTGGCTACCAAGCTGGCCTACAGCCATTTTGGCTTTACTCCAAAAACAAAAGAAAATACCACCCAACAAAAATTGTTTTAATTATGCCTTCCTTTTTTCTCTCAGTTGTTCC
>JAUWZC010000251.1 GCA_030615565.1 Desulfobacteraceae bacterium
TTGTCCCGCTTAGCGGGATTTGAAGCGGCCTGCCAGCTCGTCTTTGTGAGGGCATAGTAAAAAAAGACATTTCCATGCTCAACATATAGTTTCTTTCATATATAACCCTGGAGCGAAGCGCCGGGGTCAATTGCTGAGTAGCATAATAATGGCATATTTCAATAAAAACAATATTTAACAGGGACGGCACTCCATGTGATCAGTTTAAATATTACATTATTTTTCTCATATTAGTCAACCGCGTTGGGATCATGATGAACACAATAAACACTAAAACGGTGTTCCAATAGTAAACTCCCAGATGCTTGATGCCTCTCCAGGCTTTGGGTCAAGATTTTTCCCCCATTCCAACCTTAGAGGCCCTACTGGTGAATACCATCTTATACCTACCCCTGCACCCCGCCTAACTCCGCTAAAGGTATAATCCTCATCCTTAGTAAAGACATTTCCAGCATCAAAGAATAAGACACCCATTACGCCTTGTTCCTTCTGTATAGGAAAACGGAACTCAATGTTATAGACCATCATCTTTTCTCCACCTATCCGATCACCTGTAACTGGATCAATAGGTGAAATAGCTCCATACGGAAATCCCCTGACCGTATTCATACCTCCTAATCTGAATTTTTCGTAAACGGGCAATTTGCCTCCTGGCCTCTGGTCAATGAAGCCCCATTTTCCCTGCATAGAAAATGCTGAATCCAAGAAAAAAGGGAAAAACCAGGCTGATCTGGCCCTGTATTTGGTAAAATAATTATCCCCTCCCAGGAATCCGCCTGCATATTCCACTGTTAAGGAGTTAACAGAGCCCTTTCTTGCATTAAAGCGTCTATCTCTGCTATCCCTGGAAACCCCAAGGGTCAGACTACTGGTAACATTTCTTCCAATCATATCCTTTATTATCTGAGAGGCTATCTCTGCAACATCCGAGATCTCAGCATCATCATATGTATAGATAACTGAACCTCTGGTAAAATCAAGTCCTAAGGGAAAACCAAACTTCAATCTTCCACCACTGCTGTCTTTGGTATATTCGTCATACTCATATTCCCAATCATACAGATCAATACCTGCTAATAATGGCTTATCAAAGAGCCATGGCTCAATAAAACTCAAGGTATATCTAGTAGCCTTGTCGCTCATGGAAGCCCTAACCGATATGGACTGCCCACGACCAAATAGGTTGTTCTGTGATATTTGAAGCGACCCTATAATATGTTCGACTGAACTATATCCAATACCAAAGGAAAACATACCGGTTGGTCTCTCCTTGACATGTATATCAAGAATCATCTCTTCATCACTGCTTCCCTTTTTTGTGTTAACCTCCACCTGCTCAAAAAAACCGAGTCGATGAAGATTCTGACTGCTTCTTTTTAACTTGTTCCCACTGAAATATCCACCCTCAATAACCTTTAGTTCCCGTCGAATAACCTTATCCCTGGTCCGGTCATTTCCTGAAATTATGATCCTCTCAAATCTAACCTTCTTTCCCTTCAAAATCCTATATGTAACATCAACCTTATGCTCTTTATCATCCTCTTTGATCTTTGGGGAAACATCGACAAAGGCATAGCCTTCGTCTGAATAAATCACACTTAAAGACAATGCATCAGACCTGATAACTTCTCTATTGTAAACCTTCTCTTTTGTTATCTTAAGTGCCTGGTAAAGCTCATCAACATCTTTGATAAGATCTCCCTCAACGCTTACCTTAGCAATAGCATATTGAGGACCTTCATTAATGGTAATAGTGATTATAAGCCCCTCATCTTTTTTATAAGAGATATCTGGCTCCCCTACTCTTGCCTTTATATAACCATTGTTCTGGTAAAATGATTTTATCTTGAATATGTCACCCTCTAACTTTTTTCTATCCAGGTGACCAGATTCAGTAAGAAAGGAGAAAAACCCCTTTTCGCTTATCTCCATAAGATCTTTTAGATCATCATCATCAAATTCAACATTCCCTATAAATCTAATTTCCTTTATATAGACCTTATCTCCCTCTTTAATTTGATAAATGAGGGCCACCTCATTATTGGGAAGGTCCTCAATTCTTTCTCTTATCTCAACATGATAATATCCCTTTTGATGGTAATGATCTTTTAACCTCTCTATACTATCTTTGATTGCCTTTCTATTAATAATAGAGTATTTTTTTATACCTAAAACTTCCATCAGATCCTTTTGATCAATCTTCTTTGTCCCCAATAATTTAATCTTTCCAATTGATGGCTTTTCACTAACCTTGAAGGTGACTGATTTACCTCCAGGACACTCCTCAGTTTCTATCTGGACATCCTCAAAAAAACCCATCTGATATATGGATCTAAGATCTTTATTGAGGGTGTCTGGATCGTATTTTGCCCCTTTCTGACTCTCGATGGCTGCAAGGATGGCATCTGTTTCTATCCTTTTATTTCCTTTAACAGAGACTGAATCTATCTGGATAGCACCTTTAATCCGGTTTGTTACTGTTACTGCTGTCCTATCTATTATCTGAGCTAATTTATCTATTCTGTCTCCTACAACAAAAATAGAGAAAGGTCTCTTTTCAGTTGATATGGGGATGATGGTAAGGTCAAGGCTGAACTTTTTTCCTATCTGGGTAAGGCTCCCTTTTATTAACCAATCGATCCCCTTCTCTTTTCCTATCCTTCTTAAAAGATCTAACTCTGATGCTTTTATCCTGCGTAGCTTACTCTTATTTATGGTCGTGGGATCGATAAGGTCGAATCCTTCCTTAGCCAATCTTGCTGTTAACATCTCTTGGAGTCCTAAAACAAGACGATCCATAGGCTTCAGCATATAGATCTTGAAAGGAAGAACTGCTATCTTGTCTGATAACAGTGCCATCACATCGGTGGGTATTAAAAGAAAGATTATAAGTATCAAAAAAGAAAAAGGCCTTAATATATGGCCAGAATAGGAAAATATCTTTTGAATCATGCAAATCTGCCATCAACTAATTGCAACTGCTTGGACATCTGGTTTGCCAGCCCAAGATTATGAGTAGCTATAATTAAGGCCAAACCTCTGCTTCTATTAAGGGAGAGCAACAGCTTTGTTATCCCATCACCTGTTGCCTTATCAAGGTTTCCTGTGGGCTCATCTGCCAAGAGCAACTTGGGCCCCATAATTAAGGCTCTAGCGATTGCAACCCTCTGCTGTTCTCCTCCGGAAAGCTCTCCCACTCTGTGCCTTAATCTATCTTTTAAACCCATCTGGGAGAGTATGGCC
>JAUWZC010000200.1 GCA_030615565.1 Desulfobacteraceae bacterium
GGGAGATAAAACAAGAGTTCGTTAAGGAAAATGAAAATTATCATAGAATGGAAAGAAGGTATGAATCTTTCTCTCGTACCCTTCAACTCCCCTGTAGGGTTATGATCGAGGATGTTGAGGCCACCTATAAAGAGGGTATATTAACTATCATTATGCCTAAATGTAAGCCAGAGATATCTCAAAAAGTCAAAATCAAGATAAAGTGATCAGCTTTTCTCGGTTGTGTCTTGTTTGTTTTCCGTTGTTTCCTTTTTCGTAAATGACAAATGACAAAAATAAGGAGTTCATAGATGCCCAAGAAAGAATCAGATAAAAAAGTGCCAGTTGATAAACTCAGATGGCGACTTGATCCAGCCACCCTGCCATTTGAAACCACTGAAGATCTTGAGCCTCTAAAAGAGATTATTGGCCAAAAAAGAGGAGTAGAAGCATTCCGCTTTGGTATGAGTATGGACAAACCGGGATACAATGTTTTTGTCACGGGAATGGCAGGCACAGGGAGAATGTCTACGGTTCGAAAATTACTTGAAGAGATCTCCAAAAAGAAGGCTATAGTGCCAGATGACTACTGCTATGTCAATAACTTCAAAAATCCTGAGGCACCTATCCTCCTGCGACTCAAGCCAGGGATGGGGCTCAAATTCAAGAAGGATGTTCGTAATTTTGTTGAAACCCTGAAGAAGGATATCCCGCGGCTTTTTGAGAGCCAGGATTATCTCAACCGAAAAAAAGAGATCATGGAAGAATATGAGAAAAAGGGGAAAGACTTCTTCAAGGCCCTGGATAAGAAAGTAAGGAGGGAGGGATTTGCCCTTGTGGATATACAGGTGGGACAGATTAAACGGCCTGAGGTCGTCCCTTTGGTTGATGGGAACCCTGTGCATATCGACCAGGTTGAAGCAATGGTTGAAAAGGGAAGGTTCCCAAAGGAAGAGTTTGAGGAACTGAAAAAAAAGCAGGAAAAACTAAGAAAGGACATAGAACAGATCTCCCTTGAACTCAGGGGTCTGCAAAAAGAGGTCCAGGGAGATGTAGAGAAAATGGACCGTTTGATGTTCACAAAAATGGCCACAGAGCTGGCTGCACCTATAAAGGATAACTACAAAAGCAAGGAGATCGATAATTATTTCAACGCCATGCTTGAGGATATGACCGAGAATCTACAAATTTTTACACCCCAGACCCAGCAAGCTATTCCCGGGCTTTCTTTCGTGCTCCCTGAAGGCGACTCTTTTCAGCCTTATCAGGTTAACCTCATAGTGGATAATGGAGATCAAAAGGGGCCGCCGGTTATTATTGAATCCTACCCGACTTACCGGAATCTTTTCGGCAGCATTGAAAGAGTTGTTGATCGAAGCGGGGTCTGGAAGACAGATTTTAGCAAGATCAAGGCAGGATCTATTATCAAGGCCAATGGTGGCTATCTTGTTCTGAATCTGCTCGATGCCATTATGGAACCGGGTGTATGGCCGGCACTCAAGAGATCCCTGAAGACCAAAAAGATGGAGATTCAGACTTATGACCCCTTTTACCTATTTACTACTACAGGCTTAAAACCAGAACCTATTGAGATGGACATCAAGGTGGTCATCATCTCAGATGCCTACCTTTATCATCTGTTACTGGCCTATGACGAGGATGTTAAAAAGATCTTTAAGGTGAGGGCGGATTTTGATACCTCCATGGACAAAAACGCGGAGTCCATCCATCAATTTGCAGAGTTTATCAAAATGAGAAAAGATGAGGATGAATTGAAGCCCTTTGACAGAACGGGGGTAGCTGCCCTGATAGAATATGCTGTTCGCCTGTCCGGAAGACAGGAAAAAATCTCTACCAGTTTTCCTGGCATAACAGATCTCATTCAGGAGGCCGATTACTGGGCCGGCCAGGAAAGCCAATCAGTGATACAGGAAGGGCATGTGGATAAGGCCATTGAAGCCAGGGTATATAGATCCAACATGATTGAAGAGCATATTCAGGAAATGATCGATCGGGGGACCTTAATGATAGATGTGGATGGGGAGGTGGTCGGCCAGGTTAATGGGCTTGCTGTCTATAATATGGGGGACTATGTGTTCGGAAAGCCTTCTCGTATCACCGCCTCTACCTCTATGGGTCGTTCAGGAATCATCAATATAGAGAGAGAATCCGACCTGTCTGGCAGTACTCACAATAAAGGCGTCCTGATCTTAAGTGGATATTTGAGAAAAAAGTATGCCCAGGATAAACCTTTAACTATGAGCGCCAGCATTGCCTTTGAGCAGTCTTACAGCGGTGTGGATGGGGACAGCGCTTCTTCCACTGAAATCCATGCCCTGCTTTCCAGCCTTTCCGATGTCCCTATTAAGCAGTATATAGCGGTTACAGGGTCCGTAAACCAGAAGGGAGAGGCACAGGCCATTGGTGGGGTCAATGAAAAAATAGAGGGATTCTACGACTGTTGCCGTAGCATAGGGCTAACCGGCAACCAGGGAGTTATGATACCGGAAAGTAATGTCAAGGACCTTATGCTTCGTAAAGATGTGGTGGAAGCGGTGAAAGAAGGAAAATTCCATATTTATGCGGTAAAATCCATAGATGAAGGAATCGAAATCCTGACCGGTAAAAAGGCCGGGGGAAAGCAATCAGACAGGACCTTCCCCAAAGGGACAATCAATTACCTGGTTAACGAAAAGTTGAGAGAATTGGCTGAAGGGCTGAAAAAGTTTGGTGAAGAAGAGGAAAAAGAGGAGAAAAAGTAAATCTCTTTATATCTTCGTTGGATGGGGGTTTAAGTGAGAGACATTTATACAACCTAACAAGTTATGTTACCCTAAAAACAAGGGTGGGCTTTTATGAAGTGCCTGGTGGCCCGCGACGAGCTCGGCCGAGTCGAAGGGCGCTGTCTTTTCGCAATTTATCAGTGGGGGAACCCGCAGGTCTCCCGCTCGATAGAGCGGGAGGCAATGCGGAGAGGGCAAAACTCCCCCATAGATAAGTTGCTGAAAAGACCGGGTCCCGATCCTTGGATCGGGAAACTGAAGAAAAGCCCATCCTTGTTAAGAAAGCATGGGTTATACAAAGGTTACAGTGAATCAAGATACCACAATAATCCAGTGTTCAAACTGTGGCACGAAAAACCGAATACGCAAGGACCGGTTGCAGGATAAACCGATATGCGGCAAGTGTCGAAGGCTTCTAACAGTTGGCGTTGTTCATGACTATCCTGTGACTGTTAAGGATAGCACATTCAGCATGGAGGTGCTCTCTCATCCAGGTGCGGTAATAGTAGACTGTTGGGCCCCATGGTGTGGTCCCTGTCACATGGTGTCACCCATCCTTGATCAGCTGGCTTCAGAGTACGCAGGTCAAGATTGCAAAGCTCAATGTGGATGAAAATCCTCTAACTGCTTCACAGTACTCTATACGTAGTATTCCTACCATGCTTCTATTCAGGGATGGGAAACTTGTCAATAGTCTGGTGGGGGCTCTCCCCAGGGGTGAGATAGAAAGCCATTTGCTTTCTATTCTTTAGTTTTTCTCACTCTCCCCTTCCTCTTATGCATCTCTGATCAGATTCGAGTAATCTTTCACATTGATCTTGCCTCTAAAAGGGATCGGGTGCTTGGGCTTTTTCAAATTTTTGACAATTTCAACTGAATGTGATAAAAAAATCGAAGCATAACACCTTTATATAATTAAAATAGGAGAGCTATAATGAAGGAAAAAGAAAACCTAAATGCACTAGAGGTCGCCCTTAATAATGAGATGACGGAGCGGGAATTTTATCTAAAAAATGCAAAGAGAACAAAAAATCCCATAGGAAAAGCCATGTTCCAACAGATAGCCGATGAGGAATTAGAACACTATGAGAGGTTGAAGGAAGTTCATGAGAGGTGGGAGAGGAATGAAAAATGGCCTGAAACCATTCCCCTCAAGGTGAAAGACACGATCGTTAAGGGTATCCTGAAAGACTCAGTGAAAAATTTAGATAAGACGCCTGAAAGAGATGACGACGACCTGAAGGCCATCCAGATAGCTATCGATTTTGAGTCCAAAGGGACATCCCATTATGCTAAACTCCGAGATAATGTCTCTGATCCAAAAGAAAAAGAGTTTTTCAACCTGCTTGCCCGTATTGAGCACGGACATTACCTTTCTCTGAAGGACGCCGAGGAGTACCTGACTGATCCCGCCTCATGGTATACAAAGACAGAGCATCATGGCCTGGATGGGGCTTAGGAGCCATAACCGGTAATATACTAATGTGTACCCTATTACTATAAAAGGAAAAAGGCTTTAAGAAGTATACATCGGTGCGGGCTGCACTACATAGAGAATTAATAAAGACTGGTCTATTGGATATATCCTTGGGGCGGTTCTACGACAAGATTTTT
>JAUWZC010000320.1 GCA_030615565.1 Desulfobacteraceae bacterium
CGAGACATACAGTTAAACCTTTTAGCACATCATCTTATCTACGGAAAGATAAGGGACGAGGATCTCTTCAATTGGATTAAAAAGGTGGAGATTGCTTCTATGAAGACTAAGGAATTGTTTAAAAACTATCCTGGTGGTCACAATGCCTTTTTTGCAGACTTTACCACGTTCTTTCTTGATCCGAGACGGTTTACCTACACCCCTCTCATTCTTTGCAAAGGCAAGAAGCCTTTATCTCCTTGAGCCATTGAAAGTGGGTGATCCTTTAAAGGATTAAATCCGAAGGCCTCCAGCTTTTTTTTCTTCCCTCGTATCTTCTGCATTCCCAAATTCGTGAGTGCAGGATAGTACGGATGTCCATCTAATTCATTCCAGGCTTCCTTGCTCATAATGATGGGATAGTCAAGAAATTTTTTAGTGGTTCCTTGTAAGCGAGCAGCCATATTGACGATGTCACCAATAGCAGTATATTCGATCTTGGACTGAGAACCTATATTACCCAAGATCGCCTTACCTGTAGAAAGGCCAATCCCTACTTCTACAGGCCTTGCTCCCAGCTTAAATGTACTTGATAGTTTGAGAATCTGTGTTGCCGCATTTAATGCCGAAGCCGTATGATGTTCTAATGGTTCAGGGGCTCCAAAGATGGCTAAAAATCCAGTAATACTTTATAGAAAGAGAAAATAAAAATTGTGAAAGGTAATGACAGGGATCAGAGCCTGCAATTATTTAGGTAGGATTTCTATTAAATCTTACTTCAATTAATATCATCTTGATGAAAAATCTAAGATTGTTATTTATCCAGTTCAGTTCTCACAGCAAGCCCAATTTTTTCTAAGATATATGGTTTTTTTACATACGCTCCTGCACCCAATCTTTGAGCCTCTTTGACACGGTCTGTTTCAGAAAATCCACTTGCAATTATTGCTTTCTGATTTGGGTGTAATTTGAGAATCATCTTGTATGTGTCAAGTCCATCAATCCCAGGGTCCATGATCATATCTAATATCAGGAGATCTGCTGAATTGTTTTTCATGTAATCAATAGCCTCCTCACCACTTGATACTGATGTGACAGAGTAGCCCAGTTTTTTTAGTATCTGAGAGGCTATCTCTCTTTGCTCTTCCACATCATCCACCACTAAGATTGACTCTCCCTTTCCCATATAATCTTCAATGGATATAAGGGATTTATCTCTGGATATTTCTTTTCTGGTTATCGGAAAATAAAGTGTAAATGTAGTTCCCTGCCCGCCATCGCGAGCGCTCAGGCGAGGCGGGCGGGCTTTTCCTTCAGTGCTTTGAACATCAATATATCCTTTATGGTCTTTTACCGTTCCCCACACTACTGCCATACCTAACCCTGTTCCACTTCTTCCCATCTTTTTTTTGGTATAAAATGGCTCAAATATTTTTTCCATATCCTCTGGTGATATTCCTACTCCAGTATCAGAAACTGTGAGGACAACATAATCACCCTCCTTCACATTGTCATAACCTTTTATGGGTTTATCAATATATCGATTTTCTGTGGATATAAACATCATTCCCTCATCACTCATAGCCTCTGCTGCATTAGAGACCAAATTCATAATAGTTTTGGATAGATGAACAGGGGAGCCTAAGATATTCAATAGCTTTGTTTCAAGATCTGTTTTTACCTTAACGTTAGGATAGAATGATTGTAACTTTTCATGTTCTGGGCTTTTTAAATAATCAGAAATGATATTATTCAAATTCACAACTTCAGTAATAGCAACCCCCCTTCGTGCAAGAGTTAACAAATCCTGTACAATAGCAGCAGCTTTTTCTCCTGACCTTTGTATGGTTAATATTGGTTTTCTCAAGGGGCTCTCTTCAGGCATTTCCATTAATAACAACTCAGGATAGCTTACAAGACCAGCCAGGATGTTGTTGAGATCATGAGCCACTCCTCCTGCAAGGGTTCCGATTGCCTCCATCTTTTGGGCTCGTTGCAGCTGGGCTTGGAGCTTTTGATGTTCTCCAATGTCTCTTAAAGCAACGATACTGCCCATAGGATTGCCATTTCTATCTGGATACGTTGATCCGCTTATACTAACAGGGATAATGTTTCCTTTCTTGGTGTATCGGCGGGTT
>JAUWZC010000038.1 GCA_030615565.1 Desulfobacteraceae bacterium
TTATGAAAATCTCCCACAAAAACTCGAAAAAGAAGGTGTTGACGCCAGAATCCCCTGGTTATATAATTTCAAATTGGATTTTCGCTTCCGATAGATCCATTAGCCAAATCGTCAAATAAATCAGTCCAAAAAAATCGCTGATATATCGTGACCTTAGTTAGTTTAGCTACCCAAAGTCAAGTATACTGTTATTTTTATGGAAAAATTTTGAGCCAAAATTTTTCACTATACGCTTTGTAGTCTATACTTTTCCCACCTGAGAAACATTGTAGAACCAAGGTAAATCATTCCATTTTGACATTGCTTAGAATTTTTTATAAGTTATCCCTGTATTTCCCATAAAGTGCTTAGTGTGATTCAGGGGGTTTAAATTTGGCTAATAAAATTGAAAGACGCAAACAACAGAGAATCGAAGTTAGATGGCCCATTACTGTATTTACTGGTCAAGGTACAATAGAAGGAGAAACAAGAAATATAGCCGTTGATGGTATGCACATCTGCTGCGAGGAGGCGCTACCTCTGAATGAAATTTTCGCATGTCCATCATACCTCCCAATCACCAGGCTATAGGGGTTACTGGCAAGGTGATCTGGTCAGATTTCTATGCTATTGATGAGGGGAACACTACCCTTGGTATGGGCGTCTGCTTTGCAAAAATCTCTGATGGAGACCACCATTTTCTTAAAGATGTGGTCTCAGTTCATTCCGAACCCAGTTTATGAAATTGGTTGTGTGATGTGAAATCAAGTTATGGAACTCAATTCTTCGGAGGTAACAGTTGAAGCGTAGCTATTTCACCTCATACAGGTGATAAGCCAGTTTTGTCGTCATAAAAATACAAGTACATGCATTATAAATCATGTTTCTTAATGTCCCTGAAAGGCGCTTGTACTCTTTTTGAAGGCTCTCCGTATCCAGTCTATTTAACTTTAAATCCTTTGATGCTAAAACCAAGGCATACCGAGGTTCATGGCCCATATCCATGAACGGCATATAACCAAAGACCTCATCTTTTTCAAGAGTCAATAGCGTCAGATAACCTTTCCGGGTCTGTCCAATCACGTATGTCTCACCTTTTATTATGGTGAAAGCCTCTTGTTTTGAAGAACCTTTTTCTATAATTACCTTCTTATTTTTGGTAAATCCCTTGGTCTTGTCCTCTTTCATGAACAACTCTACAGCCCTATCCGTAATCTTTCTTAGCCTACCATCCAGGCTGAGAAGAATTCCTCTGAAATCGGGTGATAGAGATGTGAACTCTCGATAAAGAAGCTCAGTATCCAGCAGACCCAGTCGAACGTCGCCTAAAGCAGTCACGACAGCACTTCGTGTATATTTCATGGGTGTCAATGCGGTGAAACTTCCGAGAAAGCATCCCTCTCCAAGACGGGCTATGTTCAGAGGACCATTGGGTGTTTCCTTGCTTACATTTACTGATCCTTTTAATATGACCCAAATCCACTTGCCATGACTCCCCCCTCTGACAATTCTCTCTCCATCGCTGTATTTTTCCTCATTAAGGACATGAGAGTAATCCACTAATGGTCCTTTAATGACCTGGGGAGCCCCTTTTTTCCCAGATCCAACTCCACTACTTTCTGCGGAAGCCACCTCATCAAAAGAGGGAGGCCCCACTTTTTTGATCAACCCGTCGTCAAGCATCCTCATGGCATCGAGCACAATCTCCATTCTGCTCTTGTTAATCACCCGTCCAATTTGAACCTCCTCTTCATAAAATTCGAATTTCCCTTCAATCCATCCAAACAGGGCGTAAATAGCATCTAAACCACTCAAAGGACCGCTGGTAGCATTTATAGGATCTCCGTTGAGAAAATATATTAGCCCAGGGTTTGGAGTATATTGACTCGTAATTCGTATTATCCCAGTGCTATTGTTCCCGCCAAGTATTTGAAAGATATCTGCCAGGCTAATAAAACTTAAGCTTCCTGCAAGTGCGGCTTTATCACTCATGGTGAACCTTTACTGTGACCATTTTAGCTCTTTTTGGAGATGACGCAATGTGAGAATTAAGCACTTCTTCAAAGTATCCCCTACGCCCTTTCCCTTCATGGCACTTGCCTCAAAGGAGGGGACCTTGAGCTTGCTGTTTAGGTCTCGCTCCATGACTTCTACAGGCATGATGGGAATACCTTGCGCGCCGAGATCTCGCTTGTTATATTGGATGACGAGTGGAATTTTGAATATAATCATATTCTGTTCTGCAAGGTTTTGCTGGAGATCCTTCAGAGATAAAAAGTTTGCTTTCCGTTGAATCTCAAGTGAATCTGCAACAAAAACCACACCGTCCACATTCTTGAGAACAAGTTTTCTCGTTGAACTATATTTTGCCTGTCCAGGCACCGTGTAGAGCTGAACCTTGACGTCGCAACCTCTGATTTTACCCAAGCCGATGGGAAGAAAATCAAAGAAGAGGGTACGATCCCCCTTGGTATTTATGGAGACCATCTCGCTGTTCGTGTATTTTTTCCCCGCTTTGAAAATGTATTCCAAATTGGTGGTCTTTCCGCTCCGCCCCGGGCCATAATACACAATTTTACATTCAATGACTCTATCTTTAGAATTGAAGACAGCCATAAAACTTAAAATACCCTCCAAAGACCCTTTCTGTAAAATTAGGGCTAAAAATCCTCATCTTCTTTAATTCCAGTACATGACCTGAAACCGATAGTCTTTTTAATCCAGTAACTACACACCATCTATTGTGATATCCAATGCGTAATCCCCCCGCCTTGGGCCAGACGTTATTATTTTCAGTCCGGAAACGATCCCTCTGCTATTGAATATAGCTAAAGGGGAAAGACACTGCATCCCTGACAGTCGGAGTCCAGGCTCGAAGGCATCTGCCAAATCCTTCTGCTGAGCTGGAATGATGGTGCTAATCTTATTACCCAACTGAAAGGTGATCTCGAACTCCACCATTTCACCCTTGCGGGGGCCATTTACCAGTTGTACACGAACTGAAGATATATCGATGATGTCCTCTTCTTTTTCCTCGGGTTTACCTTCTTCAGCAGGTGCTTCTTCCACCTGCGGGAGATCGGCTTTGATGCCCTGCTTTACTAAAGCATTCTCAAGAAATATTCGTATGTATTTCAGCTCTCTCCTGGAGAATGCATCTCGAGACACCCATTGTTTGAATTGGGCAATAGCAGCATCTTGTGAAGAAAGGGCTATGTGACACATGAGGATGTTCTTGGCCAGCAAAAGAGGCATTTTCCCTTCCTCTATTAGTCTTTGAAATTCTACTAATGCCTTCTCATATTGACCAAACTTGGCTAGGGCAACAGCTCCTTCGATTGCGGCCATGTCTTTATCTTTCGAAAATGTAAATAATCGGCTGATGAGATCCTGTACCTCTTGAGACAGCTCAGGTGTCTCTGTAACTTGATCAATCTCATCCAGAGTTCCTTCCACGGTTCGAATTTTGCTTTTAACGGTGTCTATAAGTTTCTTATCCTTGGAATAACGTTCATGGTTTTGGATGAATTTGAGGATCTCCTCGTATTTTTCTTTTGATTCCTCCAAAAGGCCCTGTTTTCGATAAATTTCCGCCTCTTTTATCAAAGACTTTATTCTTTCCTTATCAGACATTGAATCCCCTCACCTTATATTATATTTTCTTGACCCCTGAAAATTAGTATATATTGTCTAATAAACCGACGCTTCTCTTCATCCATTTCCATGAACTCAATTCCGGATTCAAACTTTCCATCTTCCCGTTTCCTTGAATAGGCAATCTTTCCCTTCAAATCCATGAGGTCATTTTCTAGGGCTATAGTCAAAGACACAATATGATGCGGATCAATCGGAACATGTGTTTCGAGTAGGATTCCACCTTCACTTACATTTAAAGTCCTTCCCATTCCTTGCATCATTTCATGGTTATTTTCATCAAGACAAACGTAAGATAAAAGGTTAGATGATTCGATTCTTGGGGCTATTCTTTTCTCATCTGTAACCATACTATTCACCAAGTAAAAGTGTAACACAATTTTAAGAAATTTAGATATTAATATATAATTTTTTACTTATCTCTGGTCAATAATAATTTGACCCTTGACAATGATTTCAATACCTAAACCCACCCTCCCTCTCCAAGCCAGAAAAACTTGCCTGTAACGTAGATTGCCCCGTTAGAATCAAGAATTTAATAAATAAGCTTTATAAGGTAAAATCTAGTGTATTAATTATAAGGCACATGTTGGATGTATTTATTAGATATCTTATTATCTGGAAATATGTATTATGTATCTTGTGGTTGCGGTAAATCTATCAAATGTAGTGATTACTGCTATTTTTGTGGAAAAATTTTGAGCCAAAATTTTTCACTATACACTTTGTAGTCTATACTTTTCCCACCTGAGAAACATTGTAGAACCAAGGTAAATCATTCCATAAACTCACCATTATCATTTTCTTGGAGTTATAAAGATCTGACCACCCATCATGCAAATGATCCTACCTATTGCACCTGCCTACACGGTAACGTCAAAGTAGAAACTAACTTAGTCAAATAGAAGTATTATCAAGACGTTTAAATCCGAAACTCGAATATCTAAACCCTAAACAATTTCAAAATCCGAATACCCGCCTGCCATACATTATCAACGGTACAAGGCAGATAGTCGTTAGAGAAATAATATCTGGTAGTTTTTCGTTGGAATAGCAAAGAGGCATTGCGGGCAGGTCAAATGCTTCCGAGTTCCGGATTCCGAAACTCGGAATTCGGAAACAAAACATTCTCGGCATTGACATAATAACCATGCAAAACTGTTGAGAATATCCTTCGTTTTGAATTTAGAATTTGGAGCATTCGAATTTGTTTCGGATTTCGTGCTTCGGATTTCGAATTTGCAAAAAATTGATTAAGCAAATAATCTTGATATTACACCGAGTTACATCTTTGAATGACTTAGCCCTACACCTACCTATTGCATCCTTGACATATCTTTTTTTCTTCTATAGGCTTTTAACACCTTAAAGCAATGGTCATATTTCCTAATAACAAAAATAGTACTTGGAGGCTTCAATGAATATTGACACAAATGAGTTCAGAGACATCAACCCAGGCGAACGTTTACTTATGGGGCCTGGGCCAAGCAATGTGTCCGCACGGGTGTTACAGGCCATGTCTGCTCCATGCATTGGCCATTTAGATCCCTATTTTTTATCGATAATGGATGAAACACAGCGTTTGCTTAAATATCTGTTCCAGACGGAAAATCCATTTACTATACCGGTTTCTGGCACAGGCAGTGCAGGAATGGAAACTTGTTTTGTCAATTTAGTAGAACCAGGAGAAGAGGTAGTAGTTTGCATAAATGGCGTATTTGGCACACGAATGGCCGATATTGTTAGGCGGCTGGGTGGCCAGCTTATCCTTGTTGAAGGCGAATGGGGCAGAGCAATTGATCCAAATGAGGTACAAAAGAAAGTTCGGGGAAGAAATCCGAAACTTATTGCTGTAGTACATGCTGAGACCTCTACAGGGGTCTGCCAGCCCCTTGAAGATATAGCGAGCATTGCGCATGAAGCAGGTGCGTTGTTTCTTGTAGACATGGTTACCTCACTTGGAGGGATGGAAGTAGCTGTAGATAGCATGGGAATTGATGCAGCATACAGTGGAACACAAAAATGCATATCCTGCCCTCCAGGCTTAGCTCCCATCTCATTCGGCTCTGCCGCCATAAAAGCCCTTGAGAGCCGTAAAAGCCCGGTAGTGAGCTGGTATCTCGATATGAGCATGGTTCGCAGCTACTGGGGTGCTGAGAGGAAATATCACCACACCGCACCAATCAATATGATCTATGCGCTTCGTGAAGCATTGCGCATCATTGCAGAGGAGGGACTTGAGGCACGTTTTGCCCGGCACCAATTGAACCATAGAGCACTTGTGGCCGGGATAGAGGCAATGGGTCTTGCCATGCTTGTTCCCGAATCTGAACGCCTGCCAATGTTAAATGCTGTTTGTATTCCCGAGGGCGTAAACGATATGAAAGTGCGTAAAGCGCTCCTCAATGATTTTGGAATAGAGATAGGTGGCGGCTTGGGCGATCTTCAAGGCAAAATCTGGCGTGTGGGTCTGATGGGCCACTCTTCCAGCAGGAAAAACGTCTTTCTGTTCCTCTCTGCCCTGGAGACAGTGCTGAATGCTGAAGGTGCTAAGATAAAGGCCAGAGCCCTTAAGGCAGCATCAGCAGTTTATGCGGAAACATGATTAAAACTGAGCTCTTTCCCTGCTGAACTTAGCCGCCTGCAGCGGAACTTCTCTTGGACAAGATTAATCGTTCGACCTAGAGGCTCTCGACAGGCAAGATTAACATGATCTTATTATATTCTTTATCCCCCCGACTAAGCGACTCGACATGAGCTCGTCGACATGTCTCGGGGCCTGAGCCTGTTGAGGGCCTGAACATCCCTGGCCCAGACCTGACTTACAAGGGCTGAGTTTATGATTACCGCATCCGAAGTATTCCAGCGACAACATAGTGTTCCATGCAAGTCGCGCCAGGGCAGGCCCGTCTATCCTGTCTAAAGAAAGGGAATTCACAATTTAATTATCCATTTCAATCTCATTGACTTAAAAAAGGGCCTGGCCCACTGCAAAGTTGTAAAGGAGGCATAAATAAGGAGAACTGATTATGTCCAAAACATACAAACATCTTGAAACCAAACTTATCCATGCCGGTGAACCTGAACCGCTCATCAGTGGAGCAGTCAGTATGCCAATTTTTCAATCTTCAACATTTGAATACGCCGGAGCGACCAGCTACCATGATCTAAAATACATTCGCCTGAACAACACTCCAAACCACATAGCTCTCCATCAAAAGTTGGCAGCATTAGAGAATGCTGAGGCCGCACTTGTGACTGCCAGCGGCATGGCAGCGATTACAACTACCCTTTTAACCATTCTCCATTCTGGTAATCATTTGCTGGCACAAGAGTGTCTGTATGGTGGGACACATGATTTTTTGACAAAAGATCTGGAGACATTCGGGATCTCATATGACTTCATCGACGGCGACAATCCAGATTCCTGGAAACGGCAATTAAGACCCAATACCAAAGCGATATATGTTGAAACCATGACAAACCCTCTTCTGCAAGTTGCCGATCTCAAAGCTGTTGTGGAATTTGCCAGGACCAATGGCCTCCTTTCTTTGATAGATAATACCTTTGCGAGCCCGGTGAATTTCCGACCACCTGAATGGGGTTTTGACCTTTCTCTGCATAGCTGTACAAAATACCTCAACGGTCATTCGGACATTGTGGCAGGCGCTGTTATTGGCCGTGCCGATCTAATCGAAAAGATCACACACAAGCTCAACCATCTGGGTGGTTCTCTTGATCCTCACGCCTGTTTTCTGCTGCATCGAGGTCTGAAAACACTGGCAGTAAGGATGAGATATCAAAACGAGAGCGCGCTCAAGATTGCCAAGTTTTTAGAAGGGCATCCGGTAGTCAATAGGATCAACTATCCAGGCCTTGAAAGCCATCCCAGACACCAGCGTGCTAGTGAGTTGTTTGATGGATTCAGCGGTATGTTGAGTTTTGAACTGAATGATGGTGTCCAAGCAGCCGAGCATTTTATCCAAAATACAACACTACCAATAAGTGCCCCAAGTCTCGGTGGCGTGGAAACGCTCATTACAAGACCTGCCACCACTTCTCACTCAGGTATGTCTCCTGAGGAACGGCAGGCACTGGGAATCTCAGACACCTTAATCCGGTTATCGGTTGGTATAGAGGCAACTGAAGATATTATTGAGGATTTTGACAAGGCATTGAAGGCGTAAAGTAAGAGTAAGTGTCAGATGTGCATTTAAAAAGCAGAACATCATAAGAGACAAGAGTGTCATAAAAGTGATCATAATGTTAGCAACTTTTTAAAAGTGATCATAATTGACACATAAGCCCAATTACTCTATACTTCCTCACTGAAAAAGCAAGATCTTATCAACTTCTACCTTGTGGCAATTCTTCGAGTTTTATATTTTAGCAATAGAATGGAAATCTACCTCTTTTACTCGATATAATGGAATTAATTCCGGTCACCCAATAGTTCGCACCGCCTGCGGCGGCGCGAATGCGGAGTTGAGCTTTGCTCCGCAATATCTGTCTTTTAGCTTGAAATTAGCCATAACAATGTTGACACCTCTACTCTTTAAAGCATCAATTAACATTCTATGTCTTTTCATTGAATGCGGTTTCCAGGTGGCATAGGCAGAAAAGTAATAGACCTTTGAGACTATATCGCCTTTTCTTGTAAATCGCTCTGCCAAAGCATAAAAGTCAAGCCATAAGTATTTGTGATATTTACTATTCTCTTTTAGTGAATGGTATACATTAAAGCCGTCAATGAAGAATATGACCCTAGCCATAGAGCCCCCTGGCAAAAAAAATCCCGTGCCTTTATGGCACGGGGGGCCATGAAGTCGAAGCGACATGGGGATGAACCATTCATAAATATAATCGTCATAATTTGAGCCTGTTCAATATTAGATGTTGAGTACGTCGCTCCATTTTCCGGTTTTCTTGTGTTCGTAAAGGATATCCAGGGTTGCGACTATATCATGCTCGATGACATGAATAAGGACATTGTCGTGTCCCATGTATGTATTATTGACTTCCATATGGTATCGGTTTTCCTTGGTCAATCCGTAGTATCGTTCGATTCCGGTGCGGAGTTTTTTTAGCTTCTCATAGGGTCTTGAACCCGTCACGGCAGGTCCTTGTCGGCGGTAGTCATCTTTAAAGTGGGTATGGGTGATCCAGCCGAATCGGTTTTCGGAATCTTGATACTCACAGGAGAAGAGCAGACGTTGCGGATCTTTGATACAGATACGGTAACATGCAAACTTAGTCCGTCCGCGGTTGTATTCGATTCCTTTACGTCGCGTTGGATACCCAAATGGACACAAAGGTGTGCCGGTGTTACCTAGATTCGGACCCCATTTCATGGATGGTTTACGAATGATGATAGGTAGTATATTGAACTCGGTGTAGATATCGTGGTGGAATTCCTCCGAGTCATATCCCGCATCAAGAATCACACAGGCAAAGGGAAGCTTTGGATAACGTTCAAAGGCTGTAAGCAAAAGTGGCATAATATGTGCCTGATCACTCTCGTTTGCTGGTGCAAGTTGGCTTACAATAGGAATACCGCTGACTGACGTAAGCGTATGCGCACGGTGACCAACTGGGTACTTGTGTTTATGGTGCGGTTTTCCAAATGCAATGCTATCATCGGTGAATATCCAGTTTCCATCGTCATCCTTTTCGCCTTTGGAGGAGGCTACGGCTTTGAGAAAAGTTGAGTCGCCGATGAGAATAATTTTGTCACGAACCATTTTGGGAACATCTGAGATAGGTGGAGTAAGCAGGCCCAACTTGTATGCCTGTAAGAGAAAATGTCTATGAATCTCAACGAAGCCTTCCGGCCCTAGTCGTTGGCGCAGTGTGTTGAAGGTATTATGTGCGGGAATTTCATCGCGGTTTATACCGATAGCATCACGATAAATTTTGATTTTTGCCAACTTCTCGTTGAGTTCCCTATCAGAGGAAATACGCTCTTTGACTTTTAGAATGCGTGCCAGCACCAGTGAGCTTGCGTAACCGACCGGGCCGGTGGAGCGATATCGAGAGAGAATGTTATCGATACTGCGTTTATTGACACGGCGGAAGTATTTCAGGAATTCCGATTCTTGGGGCGTGTGCATACGGGACATGTTCTGTGCCTCCTGTTCAATATTGGTGTTCAATATTGCAGGAGTATACAGAACAAGAAGCAAAACCCATAAGCTTAGGTAATACCTAAACTTGTAGGTTTTAATGCTCAGACGACAAGCATTGAAATTTTGGGTTACTTTTACCATTTTTGCCTATGAAATCTGGGTTACTTTTTCACGTTTCGTGGCTCTGAGAAACACAAAACCCCCATTTTATGAGGAGTTAGTGGGTTACTTTTCAAAATAGCGGCCTAAATATGCAATTATATCAATAGATTAGCATATTGAACGGGCTTAATTTGACAAAAAGTCAAGGAAAAAATCAGCTAAAATTTCCTCTTTCTTCTTTTAGCACGAAGGATGAAAGGATCAAACTTTGCATAAAAATCTTGAAAAATAAGTGTCAAAAATATATTAGCTGGAGTCCCCAAGAAATCCCTGATAGACTACATTGCCTTCTTGATCAAAATCAACAACATAGAGAAATGGTGTTCTTCTTTCTAATAATCCAAACCTAAGGTCAAAAAACTCAACCCTATTATTTCCATCTATAAGGCCTCTATACCGTGCTGTAGGAAATCTGGCAAACCATAGGAATGTTTGAACCCCTTCTAATCTCAAGGCCTTCTTTACCCATGGAGAATCATCAAAACGGTCCCATGCATGGTATTTGATTAACCGAATCGGCTGATATCTTGAAAAAAATCTGCTTAAAAAATTCCCATCCAGACTTTTTACCTTTTTACTATCTCCAATAAGATTAACTAATCCAGTATAAACCTTCTTTTCCGTGAGGATATAATTACCCCAAAGGAAGGGGGATAAAGGCTGGGGAAGTGATGCCAGCCTTTGGACAGATATAGCCTTTTGGCTGGAATATCTCTTAGTTAGATCTAATGCCCAGTTATGACTATAGGCACAAAGAGAAATGTACAGGACAGCCACAATCAAAGATATCTTTGCAATTAAATTCGATCTTTCTTTCCAGACAAATATAGCAATTATGGGAAAGAGAAAGATTAAAAAAAGATAAATATCAATTATAAAAACCCAATCCAGGCTAAATCTAATATTCGAGAATGGGGCCAAGATCATGGTTCCAAAAGAGGTGATGAGGTCCATAAAGGTATGGGCAAGGATCTCTACTAAAAATATGAGAAAATAGGACCAGAATTTTTTTATCCCAGAGATCCTTACAAAAAACCAGGCTAATAGCACAGAGATGGGAATAGTAAAGAAAATGGAATTGGTCATAGCCCGATGATATTTGATCATGAATTCGGCCCCAAGGAATATCCCCAGGATACCATCCACATCAGGGAATATGGAACCACTGAGACCAGCTATTGTTCCCCATCTTCCTGTGTCCCTATTCAAGCCAGCCTTAACAATGATGTACCCTGCAAGGGCATGAGTAGTTGTGTCCATATTTATGATAGCAATCTTTTAGTTGGTTCCTGTGCAACAATAATCATTGAGCAGAGATTAGCGTTTTTGTCAAATTATATTCGGAAAATGACTATTGACATATGAGAGGAAAGATTGATCCATCATATAGAAGCCAATATTGTGGTTAGAGAGTAAAGATTGTAATCAGATAGTCGACGACCCCGCCCTTCCGGGCGGTTCTTGAAAAAAGGAAATAATTCATTAGCCGCCTCCATCCCCACCCTCCCGGGTGGGGCATTAAAGGGCGGCGGTAAAGAAAGAGTGAAAGAATTAAAAACAGAGATGCTTCCCTTTATAATTACCTAACCAGACAAGACCAACTTTTTGAGGGTAATTACGGTCAAAGCTCTGAGTCCTGCGAATATACTTAACTGCCTCATATTCTATTTTCATATTTATGAGATCCTGTATATCTTCATAAACAACTGCGTGGCATAAAATATTATCTTTTAATTTATTTCTTACAGAGTCTCCGTCTTTCAAAAAGAATGCTGTTAACTGGTCCACGGTATCTTCCATATCAGACTGCCAGGTGATCTTATAGACAGCTCCGCACCGACACCTATAAATCTCATCAAAGTTGTCCGGGAAGGGATAAAAATCTTCACAGAAAGGACAAATTATCTTAAATGATCTCAACAATGCTAATCCTCCTATGGTCCTATTGATCGTTATTAAAGATTTTTATTATGAAAAATCTTTTACTATGTCAATAAAATATCCTTGCGGATAGGAATAAAAAATGACAACATCCCATAGGTAAATTTTTCCTGAAGAAAAGAAAGGTAAAAGAAAAAGTTGAATACCCTCAATATTGATCGTATCAGTACCCATAGTCCTTATCAGGACCTTTATATCTACTATCTTGAAGGATCTCTAATAAGGGAAGAAGAGTCTCACTTAGGGCCTGAATTTTTGGGCAATTGGGCTGAGGAAGACAGCTCTTTTTTATTCTTTGCACAGCCATCTAAGGGTCTTGTGCAGAGCATAGTTAATAAGGACAAGCGATTACGATTTGTTGATGAGTTTCATTTTACATATGAAGAGTGGTTGGGTGGTAAGGTTAAACCGCACAAGGTGTCTCAGTTTTTGATCGTCCCTCCATGGGAAAACCTTCAGCAAGGTTATGGAGAACTAAAAATCCTGCTGAATCCTGGGGTTGTTTTTGGTGCCTCCTTACATCCAACAACAAGAGATTGTTTACTAGCCTTGCTAGAGATACCTGACAGATTACTGTCTTACAGGGTTCTTGATCTTGGCACAGGTACAGGAATACTTGCCATAGGTGCAGCCCTGTTGGGAGCAGAAAGAGTTTTAGCCATTGATAATAATCCTTTGGCAGTAAGGACGGCCACCCTCAATGTGAAATTGAATGGATTAGAAGAAAGCATTGAAGTGAGAGAGGGTCTAGCAGAAGACCTTGTAGAGTCTCCCTTTGATCTTCTCATAGCAAATATTCACTATGATATTATCCTAAAACTGGTAAAAGGAGAAGGATTTCTTAAGAAAAAATTTTTTATTCTCTCTGGATTGATGAGGAGCCAAGCAAAGGATATTAAGCTGGAATTGTCTCGGTATCCAGTAGAAATTGTGCACGAGTGGGACAACGATATGGTTTGGCACACTATTCTTGGGAGGATAAAGATCTTTTAATATGGATGAAATTATAGAGAGTATTCCTAAATTGCAAGGTTACCACTGTTTTGCTTGCGGAACTGCAAACCCAATAGGACTTAATCTAAGTTTTTACAAAGAGGGAGAGTATGTTTGTTCAGAACTAACCCTTGGAAAGAACTATGAGGGATGGGAAAACATGGCCCATGGTGGGATAGTGTCAACCCTTTTAGATGAGGTCATGTCGTGGTCTATGATATATTTCAGGAGAATTTTCTTTGTTACAAGAAGCATGAAGATAAAGTACATAAGTCCTGTTCCATTGTATAGATTATTGACCGTTAAGGGTGCAATAATAGAAGGAGAAAAAAAGCGTTTATGCAAGGCTAAGGGATTGATTTACGATGAGGATAAAAACATCTTGGTCAAAGGAGAGGCCTCATTTGCCATTTTATCAGATAAAGATCTTTATCTGGTGCCAGAAAAGTTAAAAAGAGATATGAATAATCTCTTTAAAAGATTTTAACCAGAGAAATTTAACTTCACCAATATCAGACCACTATTGTGTATGATCGAAGAAAAAATCAGATTCCTATCCAAAGACCTGCACATTGAAGGCTTACTAAGCATCCAGGAAGGAGAAAGGGGTGTTATCATCACTCACCCTCACTCACTTTATGGCGGCACTATGTATAATCAGGTCGTAGAGACACTTGTTGAGGTCTATCAGAATAAGATCTTTTCCACCCTGAGATTTAACTTTAGAGGTGTTGGGGAGAGTGAAGGCAATTATGACGAGGGGAAAGGGGAGCAGGAGGATGTAAGGTCTGCCTTAAGTTATATGTATGATAGGGGGAAGAGAGATATTGACCTGGCTGGTTACTCATTTGGGGCATGGGTAAATGCCAAAATTAAGGACACTCATTCCCTATGCAGTAGAATAATTATGATATCTCCGCCAGTTACCTTCTTAGATTTTTCCTTTTTATCCTTTAACCCAAAGATAAGGTTTGTAGTAGCTGGTGGCAAAGATGATATCGCACCAGCAAATAAGATAAAAAATGTTATCTATACCTGGAATCCTGAGGCCCATTTTGAGGTGATCGAAGGGGCAGACCATTTTTACACTGGCAGGATAGACTCCCTAAAGACTGCTTTATCTCGCTTAATAAATTAAATCAGTTCGCTTCGCTCATCCCGCTATGCGGGAGAGTAATGGCCCGCCCTCCCCGTCCCGAGACTGGGACGGGATCGGGAGGCGCGACTTTCAGGGGATAAGCTCCTATTGCTGTAATGTTATGGAGGCATCGCACACTGAACTCCACCGTGCAAATCAGGCCTGCCCGCCATCCGGCAGGCGGGTCTGGGCCAGGGGTTCAACCAAATGACTATTGAATATTGGCAATTGACAATTGTGAATTTCCAACATCAATATTCAATTCTTATTGTCCATTATTCCATAAATCCATCGTT
>JAUWZC010000035.1 GCA_030615565.1 Desulfobacteraceae bacterium
GGGAGAGAATCCTTTATATACAATGATGGCAAGTTATCTGGAATTAGCGACTGAAGTCGTTTTGGAACCAATGTCCCCATTTAGTGGATGAATTGAGAAGTTTTAAGATGCGGGATATTTTTATGATATCTCAATGTCATGAAGCCTGGATATCTTGGCAAGATATCACAAGCCTAAACAGAAGAATTGGTATACAATATTTAGTAGTTGCACCCAAAGAACTAACTGAAACGGAAATATTGACTTTTTCATGCAGCGGAAAAGGCATATTTATGCAGAACGCCCAGCTTGAGAGATGCGAATAAAGCTCAGCGAAATGAGCATCCTTCTCCAAGCTGATGTTCGGCACGGGGTGCTTGATTTAGGACGCTCTTCGTAATGACTCTTCAACTGTTTGGGGAACTTGGATGGGTACGAAATAGGAGGAAGGATATAAATAGTCATCTCCACTCTCATCAATAATACGAATATCCCCTTCCCTAGCAGCATCTTTATCTACAAGCACACGGTAAATTTTATGCAGCTCTAATGACGCAGGATAATCAACGTTATTGATACAAACCACAAATTCCGGCAAAGGCTGTTTTGATTCTTTCATGGACTACTCCAAATACCTTTTACGTTTAATTTCTTTTTTACCAATACCATGAGCCTCATACCAATGAAGCTCAGCCAATTTGATTTTCCCTGATGAAAGCCGGATATGGGCAACTCCTTTCATTTTCTTCCAGTTCCCAAGCCCATATTTCTCAGGCGATTAAGTTCACGAATTCCTGAACCTTTTGCAATCGTCGCAACATCTGTAATTTCATCAATTATATCAAAATTCACGAAAAAAATCCATCACAGCAAGTTTATCAATTATGTTTGTGAATAGTTCAATGAGTGCCGAACATTAGTTATCAAGGAGAGATCTTCTTTATTATCACGATCCCCCTTAAATCACTTGATACATCAATTTTTCCTTCAAGACAACAAAATCCAATTATCTTTAAAATAATCGGACGGTTATAACGAACATCTGCAAAAATCTAATATTTTCTATCTTGGTCAAATTTTATCACGCTGAATTTATGAGATTTGGATGAAATATGAAAGTGGGAGAGAATCCTTTATATACAATGATGGCAAGGTATCTGGAATTAGCGACTGAAGTCGTTTTGGAACCTACGTCCCCATTTATGGAAATCCCATATATTGTATAGGTACTGTCTATCACTTCGCTTTTGTATTCTGCTATGATTGGAAAGAATTGAAAAGCCTAAAAGCTTTCCAATAGTGTTAGAATACTGAAATAAAATCAGGCTGATAGTATGTTCTGACTTTGGCACGTATCTTTCACTTTTTAACATTGCTAAAAATGTTAGTATTCTGGTTGTAATCAATACTTTTCATACTTCAAAAAAGCGATGACTAGCCTATGGGGGAAGTGATGAGTAATATCAGGTATTAGCGACACCAATGGCGACTACCGCATAGTGGGTGCAATGAGGTAGTAGTGTGCCAAGTTTTGGCATAGGATGTCAATAATTGGACTTTTTCGACAGTCTCTGTGCTATAGCTCATATTTGAGGGATCGCCAAAGTTTCAAGTCGCAGTTCCCATGAAAAGCGCTTAAGCCCGATGTTTAGATTATTAAGCAAATATCACGGATTTTCTGAGGTCGTTATTGACACCAAAAATCGATCGAAATTTTGCGAGAGTTTTTTGCATAATCTGGGGTGAAATGAGGAAGTCAGCATGAGTCGAAAGCCTTATAAACCTCAACAGATAACCGGGATGTTGAGGAAGGCATAGGTGGAGCTGTACTGTTATCAAAAAATGGAGCAGGTCATATTTTTGCTTTGACAAATGATAAAAAATGTAATATGTAATATATAATATACAATACTGTTCTGTTAGTTTGAGAACATTTATTTACCTATGGCCAAATAATGCTAATCAATTTTTAGTGATTAGTAGAGAAGTTCAAATTAAATTGCCTAAGATCATAAGGTCTATAATCTATAATATAAGATTGAACTAAGTAGTTCCTCATAGGAGAGCCCATAAAGGTGAAAAACAATCGCTCATTACAAGATATGGTTTACCAGGTAATCCTCAAGTGGATCATGGAATTGAAATTGAAACCAGGTTCGAAGATTTATATTGAAGACTTAGCTGCTACATTAGATGTGAGTAGAACACCTGTTCGTGAAGTGCTTCAGAGACTTAAAACTGAAGGATTTGTAAAATTTATTCCTTATGTAGGTGCGGTGGTGACTCAAATCAGCGAAAAGGGTATAGAAGACGACTATGAGATTAGGTTGAGTCTAGAGACCCTTGCTGGGGAGAAAGCTATGAACCTGAGTAAAGAGAAAGATATTGCAGAGATCAAAAAAGTTATTGATAAGTCAAAAGAATTCACCCAGAAGAACAACAGCAGGAAGATCTCTGAATATAATCAAAAGTTCCACTATGAAATCTATCGAAGGTGCAATAACCAACAGTTACAGGTCTTCTTGGATAATATTTATAAAAAAATTACAAGGTATATGAATATTCTCTCAAGCGAAGAAAAGTTGGCGCTTTCTGCCTATGAGGATCATTTGAAGATATTTAATTGTTTTAAGAGCCGGTATAGTATCGGATATCGCGAAGCTTTAAAGGCACACTTCGCTTTTAGCAAGAGCAATCTATTGGGGATATTGAACAAAAAACATACTGAATACCTAATACGGGAAAACCAATCATGAAAAAAAATAGTGAGAAGGCAAGAAAAGTAGTAACCTGTTCAAATGCTTGTTATTTCGAATGTGGTCATATCGTTCATGTAAAAGATGAACAGATAATAAAAATAGAAGGGAACAAAGATAATCCCTTGGGTCACGGGTACATTTGTAATAGATGCCGCAATTTTACTCAACTCGTTTACCATCCAGATAGAATAACCTATCCGATGAAAAATGTAGGGATAAAAGGGGTGCAGAATAAATGGGTTAGGGTAAGCTGGGATGAGGCCCTGAACTTGGTTGTTGAAGGGTTACAAAGAGTTAAAGAGAAATACGGTCCCTATGCACTTGTGGCGGCTATTGATGGGCGTCCACAAACATGGCAGGCGGCTCTGTTTATTAGGTCTCTGGGCAGCCCGAATATTTGGGGATGTACTGATATCTGTGAGGGGCCTGCGATGGTGGCTGATATAGTAACAACGGGTACGCTGATAACAGAATTGACGGAACCGGATTTCGAAGATGCAAAATACTTACTCGTATGGGGGGCTAATACAATAGTTACCCACTCGCCATACTGGATTCAGATGACCAAGGCCAGAAAGAGAAACAATGCCAAAATTGTGGTAATAGATATACATAGATCAGAGACCGCTGAAAAGGCTGATCAATATATACAGATCAAGCCAAGTACTGATGCTGCACTCTCAATGGCTCTGATGCATGTTATCATAAAAGAAGATTTATATGATAGAGAATTCGTTGAAAAGTGGTGCTACGGATTTGATAAGCTGGAGGAACGGATCCAGGACTGGGCTCCAGAAAGGGCAGCAAATATCACGGGAATCGATAAAGCCACTATTATACAGCTTGCAAGAGAATATGCGAATCATTCACCTGGCGCATTGCTTTACGACCGAACAGGAGTAACACAAAGATACGGTTCTACCCAGGCGGCTAGGGCGAATACATGCCTTGTGGCAATAACTGGTAACATTGATGTGCCAGGTGGCAATACAATAATGCAGCACTACCCTGGTTTGCACACTAGAAGTGAATTATATCTCAATCCCCAATGGAGGTTAACCCCAGAAATTGAGACAAATGCCATAGGTGCAAAAAGGTTTCCTTTAATGTGGCAATGCGTTCACGTATGCCACAGTCAAAGTGTAGTCAAAGCTATTTTGGACGAGGATCCATACCCGGTCAAAGGCGTATTTCTCATGGGATCTAACCTGGTGATTTCGACACCCGAAAACAGGCTCACCTGGGAAGCTCTCAAGAAACTGGATTTCATGTCTGCGTGTGACTTCTTCCTTACTCCCACAGCCGAGTGTGCAGACGTATTTCTTCCTGCCGCAACGTGGCCTGAGAGAAACGACGTTGGGGGTGAATATAACCAAAAATGTATGTGCGTCCGACAGGCAGCAATAGAACCTGTGGGAGAGGCGCGTGAGGATGCTGAAATTGTAATAGAACTTGCTAAACTTATGAAGAAAAAGGGATACATCACTGATGATGATTCTTTTATTAAATGGAGTAGTCTGGAGGAATTCAACGACTGGAGACTTAAAGACACAGGGATGACATTTGAAGAACTGAAGGAAGCGGGGATAAAAAGGTATGAGCATCAATATAAGTCGTATGAAAAAAATGGATTCAAGACTCCCACTGGAAAAGTTGAGCTGTACTCCACATTATATGAGAACTATCAATACGATCCTTTACCCAATTATGTCGAATTTCCTGAAGGGGAACATACGACACCAGAGTTGTATGAGAAATATCCTCTTGTAATGACAGTGGCAAAAGTCAAACCATATTGGCATTCGGATGGACGTCAAATCCCTTGGGCAAGGGAAACAATCCCTAATCCTGAAATACTGATCCACCCTGAAGATGCGGAAAAAAGAAAAATCCAGAACGGTGACTGGGTCTGGGTTGAAAACACAAAAGCACGGAGAATTAAATTGAAGGTCAGCGTTACTGACAAAATGCAGAAAGGTGTTCTTATAGGTCGACATGCGTGGTGGTTCCCAGAAAAGCCGGATCCGGATCATGGCGCTTTTGAATCTAACATGAATGTGCTGACGAATCATGAGCCCTGTGATCCAGTCTCAGGGGCGCCCTCGTTTCGCGGTTTTTTGGTGGAGATCTATAAAATGGATTAACGTGGGTAAAGGGTTAAGGCGAGTAAAAGGGTGATATGGGGAAAGCTAACTAAAAAATTTATTAAAAAGGAGGAAAGAAATGAGAACAAAAAGGAAGATCATCAGTATTGTAGTAATCTGGGTTTTTGTTATGGGTATACTTTCCGTTGCACATGCGGAATACAGATTTGGGATTCTTAACGCTACTACAGGAGCTTATGCTGGTCTGGGAGTCCATAAGAAGAAAGGGATTATGCTTGCTATTGAAAAGATCAACAAAGAGGGCGGAATAAATGGAGAAGAGGTAGTAGGGATATATGAAGACTTTGAAAGTGACCCCTCAAAAGCGATCAGTCTTGCCAAAAAGTTGATCATTCAGGACAAAGTCATAGCTATTTTAGACTGCGGTTCAACTGCTGCGAGTCTCGCGGTCAAGAAAGTCACTGAAAAGCGAAAGATAGTGCAAGTGAACACAACGCCGAGATCTGCGCTTGCAGTCGATGAACCATGGCCAGCTTATTATTTCCAGACAGTTCCCGATAACAGTGTGGATGCTCAGAAGATTGGCGACTTTGTAAAAAGCTTGGGTGTTAAAAGAGTTTCGATAATCCATGATTCAAACCAGTATGGTACCTCAGGGGCAATTTTTCAAAATGACTATTTTAAAAAGGCAGGTATCGAAGTCGTGCTCAGTGATAAATATCAGAAGACAGACAGGGATCTGACGTCTATTTTGATAAAAGCGAGAGATCGCAAGACAGAAGCGGTTGTAGTATGGGGGACCATCCCAACCCCTGCAGTCATAGCAAAAAATATTCGGCAATTGGGCATGAAAGTCCACTATATTGGAAGCAGCGGTCTGGGTAGCCCGAAGCTAATACAGCTAGCGAAAGAAGCAGCTGAGGGCATCGTGTTCACGTCAGCCCTAGCCTATGGTAAAATGTTACCCAATGAAAAGCCGCTTTTTGATGCCTATAAGAAGAAATATGATAAATTCCCTAACTATTTCACTGCACTGGGATGGGATTGTGTTATGATCACCGTGGAAGCCATAAAGAGGGTTGGCGGAAGTAAAGATACAACAAAGATCAGAAATAGCCTGGAAAGCCTATCGGAATTTTATGGGGTTATAGGAAAATATAAAATGAACCCCACAGACCACAATGGACTAGATACTAGTGCCTTGCATCTTGTAAAAATCATCGGAGGAAAATGGGTTGTCCTTGATTAGTCTAAGGAGCTTATAGCTCTCTGGGCTTACCCTTTCGTTATATCACCCTCATATACAAAAACTTAGCCACCTATTAATTTCATAGGTAAAAAATGTCTTTTTCCAATGTGCTTCAGATCCTCGTGGGCGGCCTGACAATGGGAAGCGTTTACGCCCTTGTGGCACTCGGTTTTCATATCATCTACAACGGAACAAGGGCTATCAATTTTGCTCAAGGGGAACAGGTAGTTTTGGGAGGTGTCATAGCATTGTCATGTATGTCAACCCTAAAACTACCATTGCCCTTGGCTTTCTTTCTAACACTTATCATTGGGGGCGTTATAGGCTATTTCTATGAAAGACTCGCGATCCGACCGAACCTAGAGACCTCCGAACTGTCCATTATTATTAGCTCAATTGCCGTGGCGATTATCCTGCAGAACTCAATTGCTGTTATATGGGAAAAAGACCCAATGTATTTTCCACCATTTACGAAAGGTGGGTCATTAGAATTCATGGGTGCTTATATGCTCCGTCAAAGTTTATGGATCATGGGAATTACAGCGGCTTCTGTCGTGGCACTTGATCGATTTTTCCACCAAACTTTATTAGGTAAAGCAATTCTGGCAAGTGCCAACAACTCTGAGGCTGCAAGGCTGGTAGGAATAAGCCCATTCAGAATGGTATCCTGCTCATTCATATTATCTGGATGTCTTGGAGCTATAGCAGGATCTATTGTTGCTCCTCTCACTTTTGCAGGAGGACCTTTAGGCACAATGATTGCGATAAAGGGGTTCGCGGGAGGAATATTAGGGGGCCTCTCGAGCTCACGAGGCGTTGTACTAGGTGCTCTCTTACTTGGCATATTGGAATTCTTTATCGCCACCTTTATATCTGAGGGTTATAGGGACGCAATTGCCATCTTTATTTTGCTAATCGCTTTAATGTTAAAGCCCGAAGGTCTTTTTGCCCAGGAATAAAATTTTTTCATATGAGGGGAATAAAGGAATTAGCCATGAATAGGAACACTTATTCTAAAGTGATCGATTTTATGCTCTTTCTTATAATCTTCCTATTCCCCCTATTTGACTCTAATGAATATCACCTTGATGTAGCTGTCATTATCGGTATTTACTGTATAATAAATATTGGTTTGAATTTGCTACTCGGAAACACAGGTCAGATTTCCATAGGGCAGGCCGCCTTTTTCGGAATCGGTGCCTACTGTTCCGCTGTCCTAACAACTAACCTCCACCTCACTTTCTGGCTTTCTATATGTTTCGCGGCAATCCTGACAGCAACTCTTGGCATTTCGGTTGGGCTTACCTCTTTGAAATTGAGAGGACATTATCTGGCAATGGCAACCTTGGGATTTGGGATTATTGCGAGTACAGTTTACGTAGAGTGGACTGAGTTAACTGGGGGTACGAGTGGCTTTCTCAATATTCCCGCACCATCTATCTTCGGATTTCAATTAGATAATGAATTTAAATACTACTATTTAGTGTGGGCGTTTGTTCTGCTTGTGTTCATTTCAACGCAACATCTTATAAATTCGCGGATTGGGAGAGCGCTTCAAGCCATTCACGAGCGTGAAATAACATGTGGTGCCATGGGTATAAATCCTGCAAAGTACAAATTGAAAATATTTACTTTATCAGCTGCTTACGCGGGAATCGCTGGGGCATTATTTGCGGGTTTTCAGAATTACATAAGTCCAGAGTCGTTTTCAGTATACTCTTCGATCATTTTCCTTTGCATGATTGTCATCGGAGGCTTAGGAAGCGTGTGGGGCAGTATAATAGGAACAGTAATTTTGAGTATATTTCCTGAATTTATCCGGGCAGTGGCAAGCTCTGAATTTATTTCTCCTCAGATCAAAGCAATATTAAATGAACACTCGTATCACCTGATCGCCTATGGATTTTTCGTTCTCATAATCATTGTCTTTTTACCGGAAGGAATAGTAGGAGGGGTAAAGAGGCTTGAGGCAAAGGCTTATGAATGGCTGCATAGTAAACAAATCGTAATAGAGTGATGCGCAATAATTGAGCGGTTGAAGGCTAATGGCCTTATTAAAGACAAGAGATCTAGTCAAGAATTTTGGAGGGATTCGTGCAGTTAACCTTCTTAATTTAACTATGGAGGAGGGTGAAATAAGGTCATTAATCGGGCCAAACGGGGCAGGTAAAACCACTGTTTTTAACCTTATTAGTGGCATTCTTCAGCCCAATTCAGGGACTATCGATTTTCAGGGAGTTTATTTAAACAAGCTACGACCTCATGAACGATGCCAACTAGGTATTGGCCGCACCTTTCAAACGCCCCACATGTTTAGCAGGATGAATGTTCTGGAAAACATTATGTTAGGTTGTCATTCTTGGACTGGAACTGAGATATTTGAAAATGTATGGCGTTTACCAAAAGCTCGGAGAGAAGAAGATGATATAGTAAGAACATCTGAAGAGATTATTAGCTTTCTTGAGTTATCTGAGGAAAAGGATAATATCGCCAACAGCCTTCCCTTTGGGAAACAGAAAATGGTAGCAATTGGGCGGGCATTGGCTTCAAAACCAAAACTTCTTTTACTAGACGAACCTTGTGCGGGGTTGAATGAATCGGAGACGGAATGGCTCTGTGAGATACTACTCAAAATCCGAAAAAAAGGGATCAATGTTTTTCTTATAGAGCATGATATGGGATTGGTTATGAAGGTTTCCGACACCATAGTTGTTGTTGATTATGGGAAAAAAATAGCCGAAGGTACGCCGGCTGAGATTGTTGAGAACGAAAGAGTGATATCCGCCTATCTTGGAAGTCCATGATGCTCAAGACTGAGAATTTAAATACCTTTTATGGGAAAGTTCATGTATTGCGGGATGTTTGCATAGAAGTAGAAGAACACGAAATCGTATGCATCCTGGGACCAAACGGAGCAGGGAAAAGTACTTTGCTTCGTACTTTGGCGGGTTTAATGCACCCTAAGGGAGGACGGATCAATTTCAAGCAGATGAATATTACTGAACTATCTGCGGAGAAAATCGTGATATACGGAATGAGTTTAGTGCCTGAAGGTGGAAGCGTTTTCACGAACCTTCCGGTTATTGATAACCTGATTCTGGGCATTTATTCTCAACAAAAAAAGCTTTCAAAAGAGGAAAAAACGATTCGTTTGAATAACGTCTTTGATCTTTTCCCGATTTTAAAGGAAAGGGAGACTCAAAAAGCGGGCACATTAAGTGGTGGTGAGCAACGGATGCTTGCTATTGGGCGGTCATTAATGTCTAAGCCGGAAATGCTCCTCTTGGATGAACCATCCTTAGGACTAGCACCTCTTGTTGTAAAAGATATTTTCCAGGCTCTCCAAGACATCAACAAGGAAGGTACCACCATATTACTCGTAGAACAGAATGCAAAAGCAACCCTTGAGGTTGCCGACAGAGGTTATCTGATGTTATTGGGGAAAGTGATGCTCTCGGATACTTCAGATAACCTGCTGAAAAGAGAAGACATCACCACATTATATTTAGGTAAAAAGAGGCAATTCTCAAACAAATAACCAATGGAGGATGTTATGACTGGCAGTATTTTCACAGCGAAAACAACATTGGAAATGACATGGGAAGATGTAAAAGAAGCATTGGACAATCGGGCTGCTGTAATGCTCGTTGTTGGGTCAACAGAACAACATGGTCGACATTTACCAATGGGAGTTGATACGCTGATTCCTTTGGAGATTTGTCGTAGGGCCCAGAAAAATCTCGCTAAGGAGGGTGTAAGCACAATAATTTCTGCGCCGATGTTATTTGGAATATCACAAATCCACATGGATTTTCCTGGAACAGTCGCAATAAAGCCTGAAACGCTTATGGATTCGATATATGACATATGCCGATCTTATATAGATCATGGTTTTGAGAAAATTATTATAATCATAGGGCATGGGATCGCAGAACAAGAAGGGTGTTGTAGGCTAGCCGCAATGAAATTGGAACAAGAATTCGAAATCACCATAGCCTTGTATAATTGGGGTATGGCCGCCCTTATGTATGTATCACGAAATCCAGAAATACTTAAAAGTGAAAAGCCTTTGCTTGATTATCATGCTGGTGAGATGGAGACTGCAATGTTCCTTTCAATTTACCCGGATTTAGTGAGAAAAGAGAACTTTATTCGGTCTTATACTGAAGAGCACGAAAAGTCCATCATAGAGAGATTTGCGGTGCGTAAGGGCGGAAGGAAATCGAAGACTGGTCTGAGAATGACCGTTCCCAATTTAGCAGATTTATCCGTGGATTCGTTGGGGCATATGGGCGATCCAACTGTCGCAACGAAAGAAACCGGAGAGGTGATATTGAATTTTTGTGCCCAGAACATATCAGATTTGGTGAAGCGAGCTGAAGAGATTAACGAAAAATACTAGCATGCTATTTCGTTCTTACTCAAATGAGCCAAAATGTTTTCCTCACCTCTAACAATAATTTTTCCACCCAAATGGAAGTCATATTAACTTTATACTGGTTTGTTTAACTGGCAATGCTTTTTGGCTGTCATTCATTGAAGCTAAGGACTATGGTTACTAGGAGTGCTGGATACACTGGGGGGAGTTCTTCACTCAATCAGGTCTCAAGGGTTCCAAATTAAAAAAGTTTTTTCCGGAGTGATATCGCAAGTACCTTGTAGCCAAGATTAATTATTGCTCCATTCTAATTTTCAGGTATTAATCTTTTTTGGAAAGAAAGGGGAACAGGAAAATGGGAAAGGTCTCAGAGTATTGGAATGATGATATTGAAACCTTGCCACCCGAGAGGCTCCATCAGCTTCATGAAGAAGCTCTGCTGAGGCAGCTTAAATATGTGTGGGAAAATTCGGCTTTCTACCAGCAGAAATTTCGGAAGGCTGGTGTAGAGTTAGGGGATGTGGAAAGACTAGAACACTTAAACAGACTCCCTTTCACCGAGAAAAGTGAACTTCGCGATAGCCAAATAGGTAGTCCTCCTTTGGGGACTCATATTGCCTCCCCTATGGAAAAGGTAAAGAGGATATATTCTACGAGTGGGACCACTGGCAGGCCAACTTTCATAGGCCTTACAGAACATGACATAAACGTCTGGTGTGAGGCAGCTTGTAGAGCATTTTGGACTTGTGGGCTTCGTCCTGATAGCGTTGTGCCTCTCGTTGTGGCTCCTTTCTTAATAGCCGCCTCCTATGCGGATGCTCTACAAAAAATCGGTATGGTCGTACCTATAGGAGTGGGTTCGACTGACAGACTTATTGGAGCGTTTCAACATATTGGGGCCAATGCACTTTTGTCAACTTCATCTTTTCCATTACATTTTGCAGATTCTCTTACAAAAAGAAGAATCGATCCAAAAAGCCTGGGAATTAAACTAATAATGGCTGGGGGTGAACCTGGGGCCGCCATCCCATCACTTCGTCAGGAGGTGGAAGAAACCTTTGGCTGCATATTTCTTGAAATGATGGGCAACGGGGACATGTGTGGCGAGATGTGGGCGGAATGCAAATATAAAAAAGGAATGCACTTCATTGCCCAAGGAATTGTTTACCCTGAAATAATCAATGCCGATACCGGTGAGGTTTTAGAGATAAAAGAGGGAGCCAAGGGGGAGTTGGTCTATACTTCCCTTGATCGTGAGTGCATACCACTAGTTCGGTTTCGGACACGGGATCACGTTGAAGTCACTCAAACAAGCTGTGAGTGTGGCCGAACAGGTTTTGGGATACGTGTTTTCGGGAGGACGGATGATATGATTATTGTCCAGGGCGTAAATGTATATCCTGCGGCAGTTCGGGATATAGTAGCCAGTTTAGTGCCTAGGACAACCGGTGCTATAGAGATTCAATTACATGCCTCTCCCCCGAAAGGCTGGGATCCACCAATTCACATAAAGGTGGAGTATTGTGAAGAATCGGGTGAGTTGGATCTTCTTAAAAAAGAAGTCGAATCTCTCATTAGGGAAAAGCTCATTTTCCGTGCCAATGTCGAGTTAGTGCCTCCAGGAACTTTGCCTAAGTTCGAATACAAAGCTAAGCTCGTGAGGAAGTTTTATGATGGAGAAAGCGAGTGAAGATAGAGTGTTTATCCCAAAGACCGTCATATTGCCTAATATGACCAAAGTAATGACAAATGACAAAGGGAATGTAAATGATTCACAAAAAAAGAAAGGATCAGTGTGCTTGGAAGAGTTGTCCTCTGTGGTAGGGAGTAAACAAGCAGTGGTGACAGCGTTTCAAGAGACCCTAATTAATGCAGCAGAATCAGGGGGAGATGTTGAAGTATCTGCAAGAAACGAAGATGATAACCTAATAATAGAAATCGCAGAAAATGGGAGGGGAATGAGCAACGAAGAGAGAGATAAATCCCAGCTACCTTTTTTCAAGGTTCTTGGTGCAAAGGGTTCAGACCGGCCTGGTTTTGGGGCATATATTGCACATGAGTCAGCGAAGTACTGTGGAGGAGATATACACATTGAGAGCATAGAAGGCGCTGGCACAACAGCATCAATCTCCTTCAAAGTAAGTGATCAGGTCTCCTAAAGAAAAAGAAAAGGTTAGGGAGAATTTTGCATAAAAAAAGTCTTGATTAATTCATTCAAATAAAGCGATTATCTCAATATATTATTGTGTGTCTAACACCCGTAAAATTCAAGTTTACTATGAACCTTTTCCGCAAGAATTCCCACTGAAACTTTCGATTACATTATCAAGTCATTACTCAGCCACCTTTGAAAAACTTATGATTACGATGAGTATACTTAAATCTGGTGGGATTAAACAATACTGCTATGATTGTGGATAATTCAAAGGCCGAAAAACTTATAACTACCAAACGAAACCTTGAATAAAATCTAATTTGGCTGTACGATCGATTATGGCACGAAGCCATAACCTATTGATCGGGTTAGCCAAGCACAATATACAGACTGTTTAGACTCTCAGCTCCTCCCTCCTGCCATTATCTCTGAGTGAATAAATCCCGATAAAATCGGGAAAGGGCCTTCTGCCTAATTCTTTAAAATGGAGGCTGGGTTTAGGTGGATAGCTGTACCCTAATCCCGCCAATTTGCCCCTTTTGGGGCAATAAATCCTTCAAAGACCTGTCTTTACCTCGTTGCTTCGAGACATTACCGCCCAACGAATTCCACAAAAGGTCTTCAACCACAACATCATGCAGGCATTTTGTGCTTGACACACAACGATAGTTTTCCTATACTTCTTCTCACAAAAAGCGAGTTCTTATCAATTTGGGATTCAGGGCATCTCAAGCAATTTATGATAAATCAAATAGGGAGGTAAATTATGACCAGAGAAGAGATTTACAACAACATTAAAGAAACTCTCGGTTCTGTCCCAGGTTTTATTTCGAAACTGGATGACTCCCATCTTGAGCCTACGTGGGAGACAATGAAGAAAATGTTCATTTCAGAAACGAGCCTTGGCTTGAAGGTGAATGCTCTTGCTGCGCTCGGTGTTGCCTATGGATTAGGGTGAGAGCACTGAATTGAGTTTCATACTCAAACCGCCAGGTTGGCCGGTGCCAGTGAAGAAAATATCGAGGAAATCAGGAAAATGCCCGAATTTATTTCAATGTTCAAACAATTTCTCTATGAAATTAATTACGATTTGGACAAATTTAAAGAAGAAGCAACGGAAATCCATCAATTTATGGCGAGCAAAATGGGAGGATAGTTGTGACTGTGTCAAGGTTTTCCGAGATCATAACCGATGTCCTGAATCCCAATTATACAAAGATGGAAAAGTTAGAAGGATTCCGCTTCCAGAAGAGAAAATGGTTGTGGCTGTGGCTCCCTACATAAAACGGACGCATAGATGAAAAATTCACAACATGTCCGCCTGTCAGGCGGAATTGGCCGAGAAAGAGTTTCATGTAAGAGCTATTGACCAAGATGGAAATGTCTTGATTGATGAGACTATTGCCACCTTACGGAATGGTTTTTTTGAACTGTGGCTGCCTAGGAACCGCAGGATCGAATTGAGAATTCAGGGATTGAATCGAAAAGCCAAAGGTACGATTGAAACCTCCGATGACAGCAAGACCTGTATAACCACGTTTCGATTGAGATAAAACAGAGTTAACAACATTTCCATATCTTGCCTATTCCAAATTTCATCCGAAGATATAGCTTTCTGCTATGAATCTTTTCCACGAGAATTCCCACCGAAGCTTTCGATTACATTATTAAAGCTTAAATCTGAGCAACTCTGAAAAAGCCAATAATACATTCCGTAACCTGAAATCTTTTGGGATTACGGTTTACTGCTATAAATAGAAAGCCTCCCATAAGTCTCCTGGCTTACGATTACTATACGTAACATGGACAGGCTGGGTGCATAGTACTAACTGAATCATAGTATTATTGCGGCACGCTGATTTTATCGAATAGCGGAAGAACTAATCATTTATCACCTACCACCCTGTAGTCTTTCATTTGAAGTTACCTGCTATTTTGGGCAGGAATTTATCACGCTGAATTTATGAGATTTGGATGAAATATGAAAGTGGGAGAGAATCCTTTATATACAATGATGGCAAGTTATCTGGAATTAGCGACTGAAGTCGTTTTGGAACCAATGTCCCCATTTAGTGGATGAATTGAGAAGTTTTAAGATGCGGGATATTTTTATGA
>JAUWZC010000296.1 GCA_030615565.1 Desulfobacteraceae bacterium
ATTTGCCATTTCGTTAATAAATCTTTCAATCTCATCTGGTCCTTTAGAAGACAGTTCTGACACCGATCTATTGATTTTGTCATACGTGGATTGGTCTTGATAGAGGTCGTCTGTTGACGAATATATTCCGCCCCGTCTGCCAATCCGATAAATAATCCGTTCAGATTCGGGCAGATCTTGATATTTTTTGATAACATTCAACATATTTTCTTTTTCGTCTGGTAGCTTTCCCTTTATCTCTTCTAAGAGATTCATGATGTGATCACTGGTAATAGTGCTGGTTATGTTATTGTCTAAGGTTTCGATAAATAGCTTTATCTCCTCAACTACTTGGTCATCGGTAAGCGTCTTAAATTCCCCATTCATAAGCTTTTGATAAAGAGGAGCATGCATAGGAACCCTCAAGCTTCTTAGTCTTATATAATGAGGATCGATTTGGTTGAGTACCATAGCTGTATCTACGGCATGTTCTTTCCACATTGCCTCACCCCCAAGCCCTGGCATAATGTATTCAGATAATGACATACCGGCCTCTATTACTTTTTTACCGGCATCTATATGCTTATCAGCTGTAACCCCTTTCTTTACAAATTGTAAAACTGGATCGCAGCCGCTCTCCAGGCCAATATGGACCCTATCCAGACCTGCCTCTTTTATCTCTTTCATTTCTGTTAACGCTTTTCGACTAAGAGTTCTTGATCTTGAGTAAGTAGTCACTCTCTTTAAATCGGGAAATTTTTCCCTCAGAAACCGTAAAATTTCAACAAAATCCCTGCTCTTCATAATAAAATTATCAGCATCTTGCAGAAAACATTCTCCAGTCCCGTAATAAAGCCACATGGCTACGCTCTGGTAGCTGTAACTGTGATTATTATTAAGAATATAGCTTATAACCGAATTTGTTATCAGGCCACTTTCCCCTATCTTCCATGAAAGGGCCTTGATATCATCAGTAATATCTCTGGCAGTCTGAATATCCTTTTTGACCTCTTCTACTGTCCTTAAAGAGAACTTTTGTTCTTTATACACAGGGCAAAAAAGACACTGGTTCCAGGGGCAGTTGCGAGTTACCCTTAAAAGAAGGCTTTGTGCTTCATTAGGCGGCCTGATAGGGCCTTGCTCAAAACTTAAGTTTGATTCAGATATCATTTTTTTCCTTCACCCCCATAGAGAATAAACACTATATTCAGGTTGTAAAAGCCCACAGCCCTGAAATAGAGCAGCAGACCATGCATATTGGGGATTAAATTATTAAAAAAGTAACTATATATCAAACATTATAATCACATATTGTAACTTTTCAAATTTTTCTCTCTCTTCTACCGCCAATCACACACCTTAGATAGTCTGAGTTAAGTAAGTGAAAGACGGGACTTATTACTTAACAGGAGGTTTCTTTTTTGGTAGATAGATAATAATTTTTTTCTATGCTGCCCTTAGTGGTGTAACTTTTTGATATTGTTATATATAACGTTGGTTCTCAAGCAACTTAATGATTAAAAAGACATTCTAATCTACTTTATTCTAAAATATTCCTATTAAATCCTTCACACGTATTTGTGAAACCCAGCTTCCTGCAGATGACGCATGCCTTGGTTCACAGATAGGCATCATGTTTCACCTTGCTCACATCCACTCCCACCATCAAAAGGCCTGGCTGCTGAACATAGTCTTTACGTTTTTTATAATTTCTGGCATAATCTTTCAATCTTATGGGGCATACCTCCTCTTTTGGTTATTGGGCTTTTATCTATTATCTTACAGATTTGTTTCCCCATGGGATATTAAATAATTATCTGATCTCTTATACGAGGTGCCTTGTGCAAAGAGAAAGAAGTGATAGGCATTGCGCGTCTTATTGCTTTGGGCTTTTCGACATAAAATTAGAAGGTAGATTAGAATATGGAAATACCGCTGCTAAATGACATTGTCATCATATTTGGGCTATCCATTGCTATCCTCTTTATTTGCCATCGACTTCGCGTGTCGACGATTGTGGGATTCCTCCTTACCGGTATATTGGCCGGGCCTTACGGACTTGGACTGGTAAAGGCAGTTCATGAAGTTGAAATTTTAGCTGAAGTCGGTGTTGTGCTATTGCTTTTTACTATCGGAATCGAGTTCTCACTTGGAAGGCTGCTGCAAATCAAGAAATCAGTCCTGATGGGGGGCTCGATTCAGGTGTTGCTAACACTTTTGGTTACTTTTGTTATAGCCAGGCAACTGGGGCAACCCATTGGTGAGTCGATCTTTATAGGATTTCTTATATCCCTCAGCAGCACGGCCATTGTGCTCAAACTAATCCAGGAAAGAGCTGAAGTTGATAGCCCCCATGGACGTACAACTCTTGGCATCTTGATCTTCCAGGACATCATTATTGTTCCAATGATATTGTTTGCGCCTCTACTGGCCGGAGCAACAGGGGATTTGGGCGAATCTGTCCTCGTTCTTATTGCCAAAGGGATCGGAATCATCGGG
>JAUWZC010000171.1 GCA_030615565.1 Desulfobacteraceae bacterium
CAGGTCCTCAACGATGAGCTCATCATCTTCGCCCCGGGTATTCCTGGCGTTGATAAGGCTGGTTATGTCTTCAATATAGGGAACATTTTCTGTTAAGTCATCGTGTAAGGCCTTAAGTTTATGAAGAAAATTATTATCGAACACTTCCGGTGAATTGATTGCTACAAGAATCAGTTCATCCCTGCCGAATTGGTCACGATAAGCGTTGTAGTCAATAAGGGTCGGGTCTGTTTTATGCAGGAACCCTTCGGTAGAGATATCTATGGTTACCTTTGGAATTTGCGACACAATAGCCGCTATTAACAAAAACATAATTAAAAAGGTTTTGAACCGGTTGCGATACAATATTCGGGCTATAAACTCGAACCATTCTTCAATGCGTTTTCTGAAACCTGCCATAATAATTCTCCATCCGGACTAATCGAACACCTCTTTATTTTTTGATTGCATTTAATACAAGTTTTTCGATTTCATTGGCAATATCGACGGAAACGTTTTTATCCAGTTTTATGAGTGTTTCAGGAAATGCGGCATATTTAGCTCTGATAGGATCACTCGCTTTATAAAACATAACACAACCCATGACCATTGAGTTTACAATAAACGAAATATTGAGAAGATAACCCAAAGTTTAAACTGATTGGTTAGTTAAACTATACGGTTAATATAATATAATGCACTGGGTCATCAAGCTTTTTTGGGGTTTTTAGGTTTTAACGAGGCAGGGGTTCTGTCCCCACACAAGACCATGCAATGTCTGCGTTTTAAGTGCGGGGTCATGTAAATTATTAACTCTTTACACACAATCATCTTTTCCCTATACTCACTCCCTTAAAAAGCAAGTTTTTAATTTCACCAGTTCTTTGTGAGCTGATGAAAAAAAGGAAAAATTTCGTTAAAAGAAAAGTATCATTTCACTGGGCATGGGTCATATTGGCTACCTGCTTTGTCAATCTTTTTATAAACTATTCTATTCGGCTTGGATATGGCGTGGTTCTTCCGGAAATGATCCGCTCCCTGGACTTCGGCCGAGCCGCCGGAGGATCAATCTATAACGCTTATCTTTTCTCCTATATAGCTCTGACACCTGTTACCGGTTATCTGACAGACCGGTTTGGGGCCCGTCGCGTAATTACAAGTTGCTGTCTTATCCTTGGTCTTGGCGTTCTCTTAATTGGGACCATTAATACCCTATGGACGGCCTGTCTTTTTTATGCTATCGCCGGTCTTGGGGCCACGGGCATGTGGACTCCGGTCATTACCGTTGTCCAGCGTTGGTTTTCTCCCAACCGCAGAGGTCTGGCCCTTGGTATACTTTCTACTGGGTATGGATTAGGTTTGCCACTATGGGGGCGGCCTTTCCCTGGATTGTACACCATTTCAACTGGCGCTATGCCTGGTATTTTTTAGGGGCATGAACATCCCTTTATGGCGTTGGGGCAATCCTGGTACATTTGGTTACAGGGATTCTAAGAGATAGCACAGGTATATATTATCATTCCTTCATGATTAATGCAGCTATGACCGCAGCAGGGCTTTTTTTAATATGTCTGGTTAAAAAAAGTGAAGTTAACTGAGTTTTCGTTCTATATTAGCCAAAGAATCAATGAAAATCAGATCAGTCAGGATTCTAAAATGGTATTTTAAATTTTTTTTACAAATTTATATTGCTTTGATAAAATAAATTATTAACCAAATAATAATCCTAAAGACAGGAAAGTTGCATGACATCTCGATCCAACTCTTATTTGATGGAAAATTTGGAAGAGATCATTCGCCTGGAGCTCAAGACCGACCCGGATGCGGTTCGAAAACAGGCTCTCTGGTGTGGATTAAAACCTGGACTCCGCGTACTTGATGTTGGATGCGGAACTGGCAAGATAACCTCAATACTCCATGAAATGATCCAGCCAGACGGCAGTATACTGGGGCTGGATTATTCAGAGGAAAGAATCCGCTATGCCAAACAGCACTATGCCCAGGAATCCAGCATTGATTTTCAAATCCATAACTTGAGAGATCCCCTGGATAGTATGGGCCTGTTTGATCTTATATGGGTCCGTTTTTTCCTGGAGTATTACCGTGTTGAAAGCCCTGATATTGTCAGAAACCTAACTACCTGCCTGAAACCAGGAGGCCATCTTTGTTTATTAGACCTTGACCACAATTGCCTCAACCATTATGAATTGCCTACCAAAATGGAAAAGATCCTTTTCGAGCTCATGAACAGACTTGAAAAGGAATACAACTTCGACCCCTTTTCAGGTCGAAAATTGTATGCCTATTTGTACGACTTAGGTTATCAAGATATCCAGTTAGATCTTAGAGCACACCATCTGATCTATGGAAAGATACGGGACGAGGATCTCTTCAATTGGATAAAAAAGGTAGAAGTAGCCTCCATGAAGACCGAGGAATTATTTGAAGACTACCCTGGTGGTCACGATGCCTTTTTTGCAGACTTTACTAAGTTCTTCCTTGACCCGAGACGGTTTACCTATACTCCTTTAATCCTTTGTAAGGGTATGAAGCCTTTGTTTCCTTGAGCCATTAAAAGTGGATGGTCTTTTAAAGTTTTAAATCCGAAGGCCTCCAGTTTTTCCTTCTTCCCTCGTATTTTCTGCATCCCCAAATTCCTGATCTCATGATGGTAAGGGTGTCCGACAATTTCGTCCCAGGCATCCCTGCTCATGATAATGGGGAACTCATGGAAAATTTTAGTGAACTCCTGGATACGGGCAGCTGTATTAACTGTGTCACCAACGGCTGTATATTCAATCTTAGTTTGAGATCCTATGTTACCCAGAATGGCCTTGCCTGTATGAAGACCGATCCCGACTTCTATGGTCTTACCTTCCAAAATGAACCCCCTGGTCAGCTCCAGAATTTTACATGCTGAATTAAAGGCCAGGGTTGTATGATTCTCTAATGTTTCAGGAGCCCCAAAGATGGCAAAAAATCCGTCTCCTGTATATTTGTTGATATGTCCCCTTTCCTCACTGATTACGATAGAGCATCTCTCAAAATAGTCATTCAAAAAAGAAACCACATCCCTGGCGTCCATGGCCTCAGAACTGGAGGTAAAACCCCTGATATCTAAAAAGAGGGCAGTGATAGAAGATTCTTCACCCCGAAAAAGATCAATTTCTCCGGAGCCCACATATTGTTTGATAATGGGTGCAGGCACATATTTTTCAAATAACTCTCTGAGATTCTGCTCACGCTCCTTGCTTTCCTGAAGTCTCTTGTAAGATATGGCATTGTGAATACTGATGCCGATCTGAGGGGCTATCCCCAGCAAAAGAGACATGTCACTCTGGGTAAGGGGATTCTTGGAACTCAGGTTATCTACCAATATTACCCCTAAAGATTCCCCTTCAAAAACAATTGGCACACAAATAAAGGACTGGGCACCTGTATTTTTGACAAATTCCAGGCTCCTCTTGGAAAGGTATTTTTCTATCTCACCGATATCATTTACTAATGATGGTTTTTGCTCTTTAAAGGCCTGGACTACCACTCCTTTAGAGTGCGGACAGTCCAGATGAAAATCCGAATCTCTTAAAATTTTCTCGATTTCCGGTCTGTGTCCATAACCAACATTGTAAACGAGGTGGGTCTTTTCTTCGTTGGTAAGCCAGATCCCGCCTCGATCAAAATCCAACCATTTTTCCATAGCCTCCATGACAGATTTGAGCAGCTTCTGGATATCCAAAAGTATGGAGGTGGCCTGACCAATCTCCTTTACAAGAAGCGCATCATTGTAACGTATATTGATCTGATCCAAAAGGAGCTTGGCTGCATCGCTCTGGCCCTCAAGGTTCTTAGCCAGCTCTTCTTTTTCAAGGTGCCCGGAATAAAATGAAATTCCCACAATAAGTGAGATGAACAAAAAAATCAGGGCTGCCCAGAAAATCGGAGGGATAAAAAAATAAAGTGCTGCACAAACTAAGAGACTAAAAGAAATGAGGTAATTACGTGTCCGCCTCCACATAAAGGAAAATGTCTTTTCCCAGGTGATAATGTAGCGGCAGATATCCCCATCCCTGTGTATGCAAGTGGGGTGTTCAATCTTTGCAAACTTATTGGTAAATACCTTTGAAATGGACTCTAAAAACCCAATCCGATTATCGCATTGATAGGGCTTCTCAAACACACCAAGATTCGGGGTGGCAATAACCTCAATCTTATGGTTCCCTAACTTTTTGGTCTTCAAAGTGGATGCCCGGGTAAAGTGGGGAGCAATCTTTTCCACCACCCAGTAGGCAGCAGCCGGGGTCATAAATCCCAGTGCATATTGTCTCACAGCGCCAGATGCATTGGAAGAGGCAGCATAGCGTCCAGCCTCCTGGGATAGATTTGGATTCCCCGTCTTTTGAGCCATAATCTCGTAAAAACGGTCTACCTGGCGTTGACTTAACCAGTGGCCTTGGTCTGCTAATTCATAGTTGGTGATCCCTGCATAGCTCAGAATTGAATCAATATCTAAATCAGGATAATGCTTCTCAATGTATTCTACAAAGGTGCTTATAATCCTGCTATTATATAAAGAATCATCTATTCTATTACGTAGACCATTACCAGAGGCCATGATAATTCCTTAAAGATTAAATAATTTTAGTTATATTATATTAATTATGAATATAAACAATATCTTATAAACATAAATAATATGATATGTCAATAATTATTAATTATTATATAGCAAATTAATTCTAATGATAATATTTTTATGCCTTAATCCCCTCCTAGTAGAGCGTTTCAGTCAACGACCCCGCCCTTCCGGGCGGGTCTTGAAAAAAGGAAATAATTCATTAGCCGCCTCCATCCCCACCCTCCCGGGTGGGCCATTAAAGGGCAGCGGTAAAACAATTACAAAAAATCGATAGCATTATTGTTCAATATAGAAATTCGAATATCGAATACCCGCCTGCCATGCATTAGAATTGGCATTAAAGCGACGATCGCCAGTATAACTTTGCTTTCAGTTATTTTATACATTAACTCAAAGGCATTGCGGGCAGGTCGAAATCCCTGGCCCAGACCTGGTTGCACAAAGGTTCAATTCTATAGTTCTTATAACCATAGTATTTTAGTGACAAAAGCATGTCCCTGTTATGTCGCGCCTCCCGATCCCGTCCCAGTCTCGGGACGGGGAGGGCGGGCCGAAACAAACCCGAATATCG
>JAUWZC010000189.1 GCA_030615565.1 Desulfobacteraceae bacterium
TTGCAACGTTAGCCGACCAGATGGCTCCGGCAAGCGATAAGATCTCTCCGCTTGGCGATGATTCCGGTGGCTTGAATATACTGCAACTGGTTCGGCTTTTATTAGATACCTGCGCTAGCGTGGAGGAAGCCAAGCTTGTGCTTCTCAATAACAAGCTAACCGTAGGATTTGAACCTATTCATTTGCAGATCTGCGATCGCTTCGGTAATTCTTTCATCTTCGAGACATCTTCCAAGGATTTCAGCGACCACTTCACGGACAACAATGGTAAACCTCAGATCATGACAAATCATTCCGTGTACTTATACCCAGATGTAAACGAATTCCCGGAGTACTCCCCAAAAGCAACCTACAACACCTTTTACCGTTATCGCGCCCTTTACGATTATTTGCAAGAGCATCAAGGCAAGTTTTCTGCTGATGATGCCAAGAAAGCCATGAGCCGGGTGTATGCCCATACTCATGACGTGGATGAAGGTGCAGCATATCCTACTCCGTGCAGGACGCTATGGTCCATGTTGTACGACATCAACGAGCGCAGTCTTGAGCTAAAATTCTATCTGAAGGACGGGGAAGTGGATCCCATAACAGGTGATCCCACGCTCATATTTTCTAAGCCCTTTAAGTTTAAACTGAAGGTGGATAAGTAAAAGTGATGCAGACTACAGGGTATATTCAACAAAAGTGCCGCCATGACATGACCAGACAGCAGAGCTTCCTCTAGTCACACTCAGCCAAGAAGAGTTTCTCCCGTGTGACATGCTTTCATACACAATAACATAAGACTACCCCTTTTCATACTTGCGAGCTTTTGTGGCAGTTTTTCTGTTGATGTTTAAGCTTTTGGCTATTTGTTGGTAAGGCATTCCCAAGAGACGCAGTTGAGTTGCTTTTTGGAATAGTTTCTGATATAAATAGGGTTGGTGAGGGGGAAAGCATGCTATTTCTGAGATGAGAGCTTTTGCGTCATTTGAAAATCTCGGGGGGGGAAATGAATAAAGTAGAATCTGCTGTATCTTTCTTTAATGGGAGATTTAATTGTTGCCAGTCTGTTCTTTTGGCCTATTGCGAGGAGTTTGGCCTGGATCGCCAAGTTGCCTCAAAGATCTCCACTGGGTTTGGTGGTGGAATGGGGCGAATGGCAGGGGTATGTGGGGTAGTCACTGGGGCATTTATGGTACTTGGCTTGAAATACGGCAAGATGAGAGCCGAAGATAATAAATCAAAAGAAAAGACATATGCATTGGTCAAAAGATTTGCAGGAAAATTTGAAGCTCGTCACGACTCAATTATCTGTAAAGACATATTGGGATGTGATATCAGTACTCCGCAAGGCTTGAGGACAGCAAGAGAGGAAGCCTTATTTTCCAAGGTTTGTCCCAAGTTCGTCCGAGATGCTGCGGAGATTCTCAAAGAAATGTTAAGGGAAAATTAGGAATGGAAATTTTATGAATAAACAACATCTCGAAATAATTACCGGCAAACTAGCTATTTCAGCTAAACAGATTGAAAACACCGTAAAGTTATTAGAGGAAGGAGCTACTGTACCCTTTGTTTCCCGATATAGAAAAGAGGCAACCGGTAGCCTTGATGAAGTCAAAATTACGGCAATTAAAGAACAATTGGTAAAACTAAAGGAAGTGGATAAGCGAAGAGAAAGTATGATCAATTCCATTGAGGAGCAAGGAAAATTAACAGATGAATTAAGAGCTCAGCTTGAAAATACATACGCTTTAACTGAACTGGAAGATATTTACCTGCCCTACAAAATTAAAAGAAAGACTCGTGCGCTTCTTGCCAGAGAAAAAGGACTTGAACCCCTGGCACAGATAATCATGAAGCAGCAGGAATCTAATATTTATGAGAGAGCAAAATCATTCATTAATGAAAAAGCTTCAACTATTGAAGATGTCCTGCAAGGAGCTACAGATATTATATCGGAATGGATTAATGAAAATCAGAGGGCCAGAAATAAAATCCGAAAATTGTTTAGTAAAAAGGCAATGATCAAGTCAAAAGTGGTAAAAGCCAAAGAGGAAGAAGGCATTAAATACAAAGACTATTTCAATTATGAAGAACGTTTGAAGAGGTGCCCTTCTCACAGGCTATTAGCTGTAAGAAGGGGAGAAAAAGAAGGATTTTTGAGAGTATCAATAGCCCCTCCTCAGGATTGCGTTTTGAGAAGTCTTGAAAAAATATTTATCAAAGGCAAGAACGAATCATCAGAACAAGTTCGTTTAGCCATAAAAGATAGTTACCAACGGTTGTTGAGACCTTCCCTTGAAACCGAATTCGCTAATAGTTCAAAGGAAAAAGCAGACAAAGAAGCTATCAATGTATTTGCCGAAAACCTGAAACAATTATTACTAGCTCCACCGTTAGGGCAAAAAAGAGTGCTGGCAATAGATCCAGGTTATCGTACAGGATGCAAGGTAGTCTGCTTGGATGAACAGGGAAATATGTTGTCTAATGAAACTATTTTCCCCCACCAACCTCAAGAAGAAATCAATCAAGCAGCCAAAAAAATTAAGTTATTGGTTAATCGCTATAAAATTGAAGCGATTGCTATTGGTAATCGTACAGCCTCCAGAGAAACAGAAAGATTTATAAAAGAAATTGAATTTGAAAAAGATGTCCAGGTGTTTACCGTTAACGAGGACGGGGCATCGGTATATTCTGCCTCGCCTACCGCAAGAGAAGAGTTTCCGCAGTATGATGTAACAGTAAGAGGAGCTATTTCCATAGGAAGAAGGCTCATGGACCCATTGGCTGAGTTAGTGAAAATCGAACCTAGGTCAATGGGTATAGGGCAATATCAGCATGATGTTGATCAAAATAGATTGAAGGAGAGCCTTGACCGCGTAGTAGAAAGTAGTGTGAGCTTGGTAGGAGTAAATTTGAATACAGCCAGTAAGCATCTATTAACCTATGTTTCCGGTTTAGGGCCGCGATTGGCCAAAAATATTATTGATTACCGGAAAGAAAATTGTCCATTTCAATCGAGGGAGGAATTAAAAAAAGTCCCTCGACTAGGCAACAAAGCATTTGAACAATGTGCAGGATTTTTGCGCATACAGAATGCCAGGAATCCTCTGGACAATAGTGCTGTCCATCCAGAAAGTTATTATATTGTAGAACAAATGGCAGAAGATCTGGGAAATTCTATTTCTGAATTGCTGAATAACGAGGAATTAAGAAATAAAATAGAGATAAAAAACCACGTAGCCGACAGGGTAGGCCTGCCAACATTAATTGATATTGTAACTGAATTAGCAAAGCCCGGTAGAGATCCGAGAAAGAAAATAAAGATCTTTGAGTTTGCAAAGAGAATACACAAGATTGAAGACCTGGATATCGGAATGATTTTACCGGGAATTATAACGAACATTACTAACTTTGGAGTTTTTGTGGATATAGGAGTTAAACAGGATGGCTTGGTGCATGTTTCACAATTGGCAGATAGATTTGTAAGTAAGCCAGCAGATGTTGTTCATTTGCAGCAACACGTGAAAGTAAAGGTGATGAACATAGACATAGAGAGAAAGAGAATATCATTGTCAATGAAGGATTTGAATCATTGCGTTCATATTTCTTTGTCTTACCATGCACGATCTCCATAAGAAAAAACCTTGCCTTATGACGAAATTGGCATATACTACTACTATGAGGGATAGATATGGTATAATTGGTATGAAGCAGGAATATCGTTACCATAAAATAAGGCCGGAAAGGAGCTGAGAGAGGAAGTAGGCCAATCTAATAAAAAACTAGGAGAATAAAATGATAAAGAGAATTATGGTAGTTAGTGCACTTGTGGTACTTTGCCTCAGTCTCGCCTTTGCTGCCACAAGTTATGGTTTTGAACCTATAAAAATGGGTGAGGGAATAACTATACGCCACCTCGCCGGAGGACCACCGGGATGTCCTTTTGCGACTGTTGTTGTCAATGGAGCACAGCAAGCAGCACATGATTTAGGATGTAAACTAGAGGTTATATGGTCGGATTGGAGCGTTGAAGATATGGTTATAGATTTCAAAGAAGCTGTCGCTGCTCGTCCTGACGGTATTGTCGTCTACGGATATGCAGGAGAAGTGGCAGCGGGACCCATAATCGACGAGGCTGTTAGCAAGGGAATTACAGTAACGAGCATAAACACGAATTTTCCTACTTATGAAAAGAAATATGGTGCAGAGGGCCACGGTTGGGTTGGAGCGTTGGTGTATCCACAAGGTGTTATGTTAACTGAATACTGTATCAGGGAACTTGGTTTAGGAGAAGGAGATAGAGCTCTAGTTTATGGGCTTTTGAAATTGGGAGTACCAGGGCGAGGAGAGAGAACAGTAGGTTGTACAGACGCTCTAGAAAAAGCAGGAGTAACAGTTGATTATATAGAAATCTCAGACGCAGTAAACGCTGATCCAACTATGGGTATACCGGTTGTATCAGCATACATAGCAGCCCATCCTGACGTTGATTTAATCATAACTGATCA
>JAUWZC010000089.1 GCA_030615565.1 Desulfobacteraceae bacterium
TGCCCTAATCAGGATAGATAAATCAGCCATTCGCCCTGATGATGGGGACACCTTTTTTTACAAAGATTTTACCATAAGAATCTTGGGTATAGATGCACCGGAGATCATTCATAAAGAACACGGCATATTTGAGAATCAGCCTTATGGTCGAAAGGCAGCAGAAATGACAATCGATATCTTAAGAAAGGCCAAAATTGTTGAATATATCCCCTTTCAGAATGATAAGTACGGCCGCCTCCTGGCACATGTATTTGTAAATGGAAAACTTTTATCTGTCCATTTAATTAAAGCTGGCTTAGCATATGAAACTGTATCCCATTACGGAGATAATGGATTTCCAGAGCTTGCACAAAGGATTTTAAAGGCTGCTCATGAATCCCCAAGTCCACCATTTGAGAAACCATACAAATGGCGCCGGAGGCATCAGATAAAGAAGTGGAAGTAATAACTACCCATATGAATGCTGACTTTGATGCCTTGGCATCTATGCTGGCTGCCAAGAAGCTTTATCCTGATGCAAAAATGGTATTTCCTGGTGCCCAGGAAAAAAACTTAAGGAATTTCTTTTTGCATACAAGTTCTTATCTTTTTGATTTTTTACGCATAAAAGATGTTGATTTTAATAAAATAAGGAAACTTATCCTGGTTGACACACGTCAAAAAAAGCGGATCGGCAAATTTAAAAAACTCTTAGACAGGAATGATCTGGAGATACATATTTATGATCATCACCCCCCATCTGATGATGACATCAAGGCTGATTTTGAACTTATACAAGAACTTGGGGCAGGCACATCCATTTTGACAGCAATAATAAGAGAAAAGGGGATCAAAATTTCCCCTGATGAGGCAACTTTGATGTCACTTGGTATCTATGAAGATACTGGCTCATTTACCTATTCTTCTACAAAAGCAGAAGATCATGAGGCTGCCGCCTGGTTATTAGAGCAGGGGGCATCTCTTAATACAATCTCTGATATGTTGACTAGAGAACTAACTGCTGAGCAGGTGTGGCTTTTGAATGATTTGATGACCTCTGCTACCAGAAACATTATCAATGGTGTAGAGGTGGTTATAGCCAAGACCAAAAGCGATAAGTATATAGGTGATTTTGCCGTTCTTGTTCAAAAATTTATGGAAATGGAAAACCTCAACGTTATATTTGCCCTTGCCCAGATGGAGAATAGAGCCTATCTGGTAGCCAGGAGCAGGCTTCCAGAGGTAAATGTTGCTGAGATTGCGTTTGAATTTGGTGGTGGTGGACATCCACAGGCTGCATCAGCTACCATCATTGATAAAACCCTTATCCAGGTTGAAGAAGATCTTAAAACCTTACTCTTAAGCCGGATAAATTTTGAGAGATTGGCTAGAGATATAATGACCTCTCCTGCCATCCATATATCACCTGATGCTACCATAAGAGAGGCAAGTGATATATTAACCAGTTACAATATTAATGTGTTGATGGTTATTGATAAAATCAGAAGACTTAAAGGATATATATCCAGACCGATGGTGGATAGAGCCGTTTTTTTGGGCCTGGAGGGAAGGCCTGTAAAAGAGTATATGAATGTAGAATTTTTCCATGTAGGTCCTGAGACTACCTTGAATGAGATACAGGATTTGATTATCAATAACAAGGTCAGAATTTTACCAGTATTAGAAGATAGCAAGTTGCTTGGAGTTATTACAAGAACAGATCTTTTAACTATAATGATAGAAAGATCGTCTACCCCCAAGTTCCTTTATGATTCGGAGGAGCTTCCAAGGTTTGTTCGGAAAAAAAATATCGGGAATTTACTTAAAGAAAGATTACCTAATAAAATAATAAAGTTACTAAAGGATCTTGGAGAGATAGCAGATAAGCTTGATTTTAATGCCTATCTTGTGGGCGGTCTTGTAAGAGATGTTGTGTTAAAGAGGAAAAATCTTGATGTGGATATCGTTATTGAGGGGGATGGTATTCAGTTTGCAAAAACCTTTGCCGATCATTTTAGCGCCAAGGTGAGGAGTTATCCCAAGTTTGGGACTGCTGTTCTGGTTATGCCAGATGGCTTTAAGATTGATGTTGCCACAGCCAGGATAGAGCATTACGAATCACCAGCTGCGCTGCCTGTAGTTAAGTTGAGTTCTTTAAAGAGAGATCTTTTCAGGAGAGACTTTACCATCAATACCCTGGCTGTTCATCTTAATAGGGGGCATTATGGTACCCTTATAGATCATTTTGGTGCCATGAGGGATATTAAAGAGCGGGTTTTGAGGGTACTTCATAACCTTAGTTTTGTTGAAGATCCTACAAGAATTTTTAGGGCAATTAGATTTGAACAGCGGTTCTCATTCAGAATAGGGAAACTTACGGAAAGCCTAATTCAAAATGCTGTAAATATAAATTGCTTTGAGAACCTCTCTAGCCAAAGACTCTTTATAGAAATGAAACTAATTTTAAAGGAAGAGGATCCCATAGGGGCAATAGAGAGGGTGGATGGATATGATCTTCTGAAATTTATCTCATCTGGGCTCAGACTTACCGAGGAGGTAAAAAATGTCCTCAAAGAAATAAAAGGGATTTTGGTATGGTTTAATCTCCTTTACCTGAGTGTTATATATAAACCATGGAAGGTATATTTTCTAGGTTTAACCTCTTCTTTAAGCGATGATGACTTGGATAATTTAGCCACGAGGATGCAGGTTCAGGATAAAGAAATTTTAAGTATGCTCTCCGATCGCCAGGAGGTAAGGCAGGCCTTAAAGGAACTTTCTCGTTTAAAGGGTAAGAAAAATTATTCTTTATATAGAATTCTCTCACCTCTTTCTCCTGAGATCTTACTTTATAGCATGGCCAAGACTAAAAGTGAAAAGATAAAGAGATCCATATCCACCTTTTTTACCAGGCTTAAAGGAACAAAAATCTTTTTAAAGGGTAAAGATCTCATTGATATGGGTTATAAACCTGGTCTGCTATTTAAGGAGATATTTGAAAGTATTCTGGAGGCCAAGTTGGAGGGTGATATAAGCACTAGGGAAGATGAGATTAAATTTATAAATAAGAGATTCGGGAGTTTACGTGATGGTTAGGATCAGAAATCTTGAAACCCATAATCTTATATTTGTTGGTATAGACCCTTTATTGGTTGGCAAAACCAGGTAAAATCTTGGTTGAGTCAAATGGTTGCGGCCTTTCGGCCATGAGCTCAAGGCCGAATGGTTGCGTCCCGATGTTTCGGGATATCGTGTTTCGTAGAGCGTTTATGGATAAAGTCAAAAAACCAATAAAGATCACGATAGTTCAACCAGCATAAGGAGTAACGTAACCGAGTGACGGTAGACGAAACGAGACTTCGACGAGCTCAGTCGAGTCGCAGCGAAACCCTGGCCCAGACCCGCCTGCCCCGATACAATCGGGACGGGCAGGCCTGGCCTATAATCTTAATGGGCTGATCAAAGCACATAGCACTTCATAGACTTAATAGTCTATTTTAACATATCGCGCCAGGGCAGGCCGAAAAACTAGTAACCAATAACAGATAAATCAAACAAGGATATGGCTGGAATTATCAACTAAAGATAGTACACCACAAATTTTTTCAGTTTTAAAATTTCTGATCTTAATTACTATACCAGGAGGACGGAAAAGATGGAGAAAAAGAGAATTGTCAGCGGCATGAGACCAACCGGGAGACTTCACCTTGGACACGTTCATGGAGCCCTGAATAACTGGCGCTCTCTTCAAAAGGATTATCACTGTTTTTACTTTATCGCTGACTGGCATGCCTTAACAAGTGAATATGAACATACGGAGATTATCAAGGAGAGCACCAGGGATATAATTATGGACTGGATCGCAATTGGGCTTGACCCAGAAGAATCAGTTTTCTTTGTCCAGTCAAGCATAAAGGAACATGCAGAGCTTCATCTGATTTTTTCCATGGTAACACCCCTTTCATGGCTGGAAAGAAATCCTACATATAAAGAGCAGCTTACGGAAATGTCTCAAAAGAATCTTTATACCTATGGATTTTTGGGCTATCCGGTTCTGCAGGCGGCGGATATCTTGATGTATAAAGCAAATGGTGTGCCTGTAGGAGAGGATCAGAGCCCTCATGTTGAATTGACAAGGGAGATAGCCCGGCGTTTCAATTATTTCTATTCAAATATTTTTCCTTTGCCAGATACCCTACTAACACCAGAGGCCAAGATACTTGGCATAGACAGGAGGAAAATGAGTAAAGGTTATGAAAATGCTATATTTATATCTGACTCAAAGGAAATAGTGAACACAAAAGTGGCTGATATGATTACCGATCCTCAGAGGGCCAGGAGATCTGATCCTGGCAGACCTGATTTCTGCAATGTCTTTACATTTCATGAGTTATATTCTGATAAAAAAATGGTTAAAGAGATACAGGAGGGCTGCCTAAAAGCATCCATAGGTTGTGTGGACTGCAAGAAGAAGATGGCGGCTAACTTAAATGATGCCCTAGAACCATTAAGAGAAAAGATAAGGGAATTAGAGACCGATCCTAAGATTATAGACAATATTATCGATGAAGGTAATGAGAAGGCACGTAAGATTGCCAAAAATACTATGGAAGAGGTAAGAGAGGTTGTTAAAATTTAATCATGACTTTTACGACAAAACTCGACATATTTGAGGGTCCACTTGATTTACTACTGCACCTGATAAAAATAAATGAAGTAGATATCTCAGATATACCCATAGCCACCATCACCGATCAATATCTGGAATATCTCGACCTTATGAGGGCCCTGGATATTAATGTTGCCGGTGATTTTTTGGTCATGGCCTCTACCCTTATGCACATCAAATCGAAAACGCTTCTTCCAAAACAAGAGGATGATTTAGTGGAAATAGAAGACCCTAGGGAGGAAATTGTACGCTCCCTCACGGAATATATGCAGCTTAAAGAGGCAGCAAATGAATTGGTATCCAGGGATATTCTCCATAGAGATGTTTTTAAAAGAGGTATTGAAATGAATAGAAGTGGAGGAGAAGATGATATCAATACATCAAAGGTTACTCTCTATGATTTGATGGATGCCTTTAAAAAGGTTATAAAGAGACGATATCCCGGTATAGTTCTTAGATTCACCGCTGAACCATGGTCTGTTAAGAAAAAGATGGTTGAAGTAATAAATATATTAAAAGAGAAAAAAAATCTCTATCTTGGGGACCTTTTTTCCACTACGGGATCTGTTTCAGAAATGATCGCAACCTTTTTGGCCTTACTCGAGCTGGTAAGAACTGGCTTTGTCAATGTTTTTCAGGGCAAAGAAGGTAGTGATATCATGCTTGAGGCAATAAATAAAGAAGCTTAGTGCTTCGATTCGCAAATACTATAACGTATTCTAATGAGTATAATCTTTGCGATTGCTCACTCAGCACTTAGTCCCGAGTAAATAAATACGTCATCGAATTTATGAATCGAGGGACTTAGGAAAAGGTTAAAGACAAAAGGAAAGTAAGCAGTAGGCAGTATGCAACAAAAAGGTATACATGTTGCATAATATTTGCGCGTTACGAGATATAATATATCGCAAATCCCAAATCGCAAATCTTAACCTTAGGCATTTTAATTTACTTTAGCCCTGGCCCGGACCTGGAAAAGCCTGACTCAGTATAGATAAACCAGGACTGGTGATAAAAAAGAAGCAAGCGTATATTCAAATCATGTCGCACCAGGGCGGGCTCACTTTAGGCACTTCTTATGGATACTTCACTTAAACTAATAGTAGAATCTCTTCTTTTTGCATCCGGTGAACCTCTAACCCCTCGCCAGATCCGTGATCTGCTTCCAGGAAAAGACCTCAAAGAGATAAAGGAGGTCCTCAAAGAGCTTAAAGACGAATACGAAACAATGAAAAGGAGCTTCCTTATCAAGGAGGTAGCAGAAGGCTACCAGTTCCGCTCTCTTCCTAAGTTTAGGCCGTATATTGCCAATATGCTTATATCAACGCAATCCAGACTGAGCAAGGCAGCACTGGAGACATTGACCATTATTGCATATAAACAACCCATTATCCGTCAGGAGATTGAAAGGTTACGCGGTGTAGAGGTAGGCGGCATATTAAAGATGTTACTCAAAAAGGGATTGATTAGGGTTGTGGGCCGAAAGTCCCTGCCTGGCAGGCCAATTATCTATGGTACAACAAAACGGTTTCTCGAGGTCTTTGATTTAAAGGATCTCTCCTCCCTTCCCACTCTAAAGGAGATAGAGGAGCTTGGTAATGGAGAAGAAGAATGATAGAAAAAAGGAGCGGTTGAACAAGATTATTGCAATGGCTGGTATTACCTCCAGAAGACGGGCCGATGGACTTATATCTTTAGGTCTTGTAACGGTAAATGGGCGGGTGGAGAAAAGAGTTGGCTCAAAGGCGGTCTGGGGAATAGATACTATTACAGTTGATGGTCAACCTATTCCTGATCCTCCAAAAAAAATCTATTTACTTTTAAATAAACCCTTTGGCTATGTAAGCACCCTGAATGACCCGGAAGGGAGGCCTATCATCCGGGATTTGATAAGAGATGTCAATGAGAGGGTTTATCCTGTTGGACGTCTCGATTTTGACTCCTCTGGCCTCTTAATCCTTACAAATGATGGTGAGCTTGCCTTCAGGCTCATGCACCCAAGATTCCATATTCCAAGGACCTATAAGGTAATCGTTGAAGGTTCTATATCAGATAAGTCAGTTGAAAGATTAAAAAAGGGTGTTGTTCTTTATGATGGGACAACTAATCCGGCTCGTGTTAGAATAATAGACACAGAGCAGGAGAGAAGTGTGGTAAGGATTACCATTTTTGAGGGTAGATCAAGAGAGATAAGAAGGATGTTTGACTATGTAGGGCATAAAACTTTAAAGCTTATCCGGATAGGTTATGGTAATCTCGATTTAGGCGACCTAAAGGTTGGAAAATATCGGCATTTTAAAAATGTGGAAGTAAAGGCCTTACGTACATCAGTTGGGCTTGATTAATTTTATTTGCAAATAATTTTTTACTATAGTATCAGTTTATTTGTAGGTATACACTCGGGCGGTTAACTCAGCGGGAGAGTGCCATCCTCACACGGTGGAAGTCGTGGGTTCAAACCCCACACCGCCCACCATGTAAAATTAAGGGGCTACCGGCTTTACCAGTAACCCCTTTTTTATTGCTTAAATCACAGGTCACATTAATTGTTGAAAAATCAATTTCCCATCACTTTATACTTCGTACCGCTCTTATAGAATACTAGAAGAATAGTTCTGTCCTTGCATTTTTCTTCCTGATAAGATAATCGTCATTAATTAATAATAATATTATTCGACCCTACTGAGTACCTGAATTATATCTAGAAAGAAGAGAGACATTTTTGGCCTTTTCCCACAAATTTGGTTTTTCAAAAGAGAGAGCAAAGGAAGGCAAAGACTTTTTAAGGAAGGAGATGCTTTAAATTTCACAAAAATAGAGGGTAAAAGATGATGAGGTGGTGGATTTTTTTATCATGTGTTGGGCTTTTTTTGGGGAGCTTTCAGACTTGGGCACAGATGGAAAACTTTGATGTCCAAAGCTCGGTGATACTTGAAGTTGAAGGTCATGCCTGCATGGGAGAGGATAGGTCCCGGAAGGAGACCAGGGAACTGGCTATGGCTGAGACAAAAAGAAAGGCCGCTGAGATGGCCATCACTCATATAAAGAGTGAGACAGAAGTGAAGAATGCTATTGTGAGCTCAGACATTATAAATGCTTACACCCAGGCAAAGGTGAGGGTTATTGAAGAAATGGAGAAAGGATAGTTTAGGAGTGAGTATTCTGGTGAATGCTACAGGATAAAGTTCAAGGTTGAGGTTGCCCCTGACCCAGATACCCTTGCAAAGGTAGTTAAGGAAAAGGCCCTCCTTGATGAACCTAATGTACCTCTCACAGTGAATCTTTGGACTGATAAGGAAAGATACCAAATTGGTAAGAAGATAAAGATTTATCTTAAAGGCAATAAGCCCTTTTATGCCAGGATTGTCTATCATGATGCTGTAGATCGCCTAATCCAACTCATGCCTAATCCTTACAGGAGTGAAAATTATTTCAATGGTGGCGTTATTTATGAAATACCTTCAGGCAGGGACAAGTTTGAACTAGAGGTAAGCCCACCTCTTTGGGAGGGAGAGCATTACCCTTTATGCATCTACTGCCCAGCTTGGGGAGCTGGATCTAACCCCATCTAAAGGTATCTACATGGTGAAGACCCGTTCGATAGAAGTGGGGATGAAGACCAGGGGGGTGAAAATTACTGAAAAAAAAGGAGGCCTTCCAGGGAGCCCAGTAGAGTTTAGCGAGGTCAAAATAGGGGTGAATACTGGGAAGTGAAGGCTGGGAGTCAGTATTTATTGAAGGGCCTTAAGTGTCTGTTATCAATTGCCCGCAGGCAGCAGAGATGTCAGCCCCCTTACTTTTTCTGATTGTAACAGTATAGTTTTTTCTGATTAGTTCATCCTGAAAGGCGACAATATTACCCTCATCAGGTTCACCAAATGGGCTCCCATCATAGCGATTGAATGGAATTAGGTTTATCTTTGCCCTGATATTTTTAAGGAGTCTCGCCAAGTTAGTAGCATCACTAAGCCTATCATTAATATCCCTTATAAGGATGTATTCAAATGTGATTCTCCTGCCCTTGTGTAAAGGGAAATGCTTCAGAGTTTCCATTAATTTCTTTAAAGGATATTTTTTATTAATTGGCATAAGCATGTTCCTGGTTTTATCATCGGCTGCATTCAGGGAAACAGCCAAATTGATAGGAAGATCTCTACCAAGTCTTTCTATTTCTGGCACGAGACCACATGTAGAAAGAGTCACCTGGCGTCGGGAAAAATTTAGGGCATCCGGA
>JAUWZC010000269.1 GCA_030615565.1 Desulfobacteraceae bacterium
TTGGTTTTTCCATACTAATATTTTCCAATTTCATTCCGACTATCTACTTCGGTATTTTTACTGGACTGGCCATGTTTATTGCACTGTTATCTGTCCTGGCGTTATTACCAAAATTAATCTTAGTTTGGAGACCATTCAAAATTGATAGCCCCTAAGTCATTAATGCATATGAGGTCAGGAGAATCAATGACAATAAAATGGGACAAATTTATTAATGCACATGCAGTAGTGCTTCTTGTGCTGATGGTATTACTATCTTCTGCGGCCTGGGCAGGACCAGCCACTGATTGTCTTAAAGGGACCCTCGATCAGATCATCGAGGTCCTTAAAGATCCATCTCTTAAAACACCTGGCAAGGAGAATGAAAGGAGAAACATCCTCCTCAAATTGGTTAAAGAAAGATTTGACGAGGCGGCATTTGCCAGGAGGGCATTAGGGGCTCATTGGCGGAAAAGGACCAATGAAGAAAAACAGGAGTTTGTTGAAATCTTCAGTGATCTTCTAGAACGCACGTATTTAAATAAAATAGATGCTTATCTGGCAAAGGCAGGCAATTTTTCCGGAAAAAACATTCTTTACCTTAATGAAACTGTAAAAGGGCGTTATGTGGTGGTAGAGACTAAGGTTATAACCAATAAGGATACTGAGATTCCCATACTTTACCTTTTTAAAAACAAAAAGGGCAACTGGCTTGCCTGTGACATAGCAATTGAAGGGGTTAGCCTTGTTAAAAACTACCGGGCACAGTTCAAGGAAATACTTGCCAACTCATCATTTAAGGAACTTATTGCCAAACTGAAATCCAAGCAGCAGAAAGAGTCCACCGAGCAGAAAAAATAATTTTGAATTTTACTAATACATCATCCGATAACCAACAAACAAAGTTCCATCTGACATTTCCCACTGTCCGTAGTTGTTGTCAAAATGAGCCTCGATGTATCTATATCCAAGGGTAATTGCTCCACTCTTAATAATATGAAAATCAAGACTGGTTCTTACTTCCAGGTACTTTTCCGAATCTGAAAAACAAAGAGGATCCGGGGCAAAAGTGAAACCTACTGAAACATCTACAGGTATAGGCAAAATGATTTCGGGAATGGCATACTTTCCTAACAATAGAAAGCCTACCGCCATCAGATCACCGTCTTTATAGCCTTTTTCCATGTTTCCCAGCACACCCTTAAAACCCAAGTTAAAAGTCAATTCGGGCAAAAATGCTTCACCACGCAAGGCCAATTTTACATCGACTATCTTGTAATCATCGTCGTTGTAAATGACACCAATACCAGTTGTTAAAAAGTCTTCGTCAAGAGGCAGCGTAGCATTAAACCGTGCTTCAAGAACTGAGTGGCCTACATTGACCTCAAGATCATAGGTGTTTGCAAAGGAAACACTTGAAATGATCAATGTGAAGAAAACGATCTGTCCTATAATTTTTTTCATATTCTTACCATCTCCTCCTTTCTGTCCCTCATAATTTGTGGTGCATGACACCTTAAAGTACAATTATATCCTACAGGTAGCTAACAACTCGGCTCTTTTTTGTCAAGGTCAAAGTCAATGACCCCGCCCTTCCGGACGGGGCTTGAAAAAGGAAATAATTCAATTTCCGCCTCCATCCCCACCCTCCCGGGTGGGTCATTTAAGGGCGGCGGTAAACAAAGAGCAATACTTTTTCATTCAGAACCGTACATCTGTCTTCCCAGAGATTTACTCTGATGATTCCTTCCAACAAACAACGGACCACGAACAACTAACTTTACTAAATAAGATAGGCAATCTTATAATAAATCAACTTCTGGTATTCAAAAATAAGTTCTTTAGTATATTTTCGTTTTGTCCACCAATCTTTTGGATTAAACAGTTGATAATGGGATGGAAGCGAGATTATCTTGACGTCATCATCCTTGAAAACCTTCTTAAAGGTCTGCCAGGCCCGGCGAGAGTGGGTGAGTGATGTGATTACTAATAATGATTTAAACCCCCTATCCAGAATAAATTTACGCACTAATCTAACCTCATCCAGAGTATTGCCAACCCTCTCTTCTGGGGATAGAATCACTTTCTCTGGTATTTCAAAGCCTTCTAAGATTAACTTAAATAGATCGAAATCAGTAGGATAGTTCCTAACCCCTTTCTTGAGGTAATCAAAACCATCTGGCCTAATCTCTTTTGCTCTAAAGATATAGGGCGCAAGCCCTTTCCTGTAGGCATCAACCACTGCAAGAGACCTTTCTACTTTTTTCCCGGAAAGACAGACAATCAAATCAGCCTTCTCTGGCGTATGCTCTACAATAAGATACCTTCCCAATGTGGTTAAAAGTGGAATACGGTAAAATGTCAGGACAATATAGATAGCGATAAAAAGAAAAAGAAGCCACTTCGAAATTGAGAATCTCGGCTCTTTCTTCTTCTTATCCAGTTTTTCTGGAATGCCCAATTCATCTGTTTTTTCCTGTACCGTCTCTTTGTTGTAATCCATAATAGAAAACCTTTCTTAATTAAAAATTTTTGGCACTATCAAGTAACAGAGTGACAGGTCCATCGTTAACAAGATGGACATCCATCATTTCCTGAAATTTTCCCTCAGACACTTGAATACCTTTTCCCTTAAGAAGAAAGATGAATTTTTGGTATAAATCATTAGCAACAGTGGGATCAGCTGCTCGAATAAAAGAAGGTCTTCTCCCCTTTTTGCAGTCTCCCCAGAGGGTAAACTGTGATACAACAAGCGCCTCACCACCTTTTTCCAAAAGAGATAGATTCATCTTTCCCTCATCATCACCAAAGATTCTAAGGTGAGCTATCTTAGAAGCCAGATAATCTGCATCATCTATATTGTCCTCTACTCCAACTCCCAGAAAGATTAAAAGGCCATTGCCAATTTTACCCACTATCTCACTGCCAACTACAACCTTGGCCATCTTTACCCT